>JBOHQZ010000064.1:0-14281 GCA_050732275.1 bacterium | reverse complement strand
ATCTTTTGGCAATGGGAATTGTTATTCTTTTTGCTCTTGCCGGTGGACTTTTCATTATGTGGAATGCCAGAGAGAGAGCAAAAGAAAAATAGGATCGAACGGACTAACAATTAATTTGCTTCTTGAAAGATCCAACAAAAATTTTCTCCGCGCCAATTCGCGACTCGATCATCATCATCGATTTCGGCTCGCAATATACGCAGCTCATCGCCCGCAAAGTGCGCGAGCTTGGCGTATATTCCGAGATCAAATCGTGCCGCACGCCGGTTGAAGAGCTGCTGCGCGAGCAGCCGCGTGGCCTCATTCTCTCCGGCGGGCCAAATTCCGTTTACGATCCGGAAGCGCCGGGCATTGCGCGTACCATTTTCGAGAGCGGCGTGCCGATTCTCGGCGTGTGCTACGGCCAGCAATTGATGGCGCATTTGCTTGGCGGCAAGGTCGTGGCCGCACCGGAGCGGGAATACGGCTCAGCGCAATTGCAAGTTCATCAACCCGATGCGCTCTTCGCGAACGTGAGCACGAGCACAAGGGTTTGGATGAGCCACGGCGATTTCGTTGAAGTGCCTCCGTCCGGTTTTGTGTCGTTGGCAACAACTGCAAATTCGCCTTATGCGGCGATTGCCCATTTGCAGAAAAAGCTTTTTGCTATTCAATTTCATCCCGAGGTGGCGCACACCGCCGAAGGCCGGCAGATTTTGCACAATTTTGTTTTTGGCATTTGCGGCTGCACGGCGAGCTGGTCTTCGGAGAATTTTGTCGAAACCGCCGTACAGAAAATTCGCGGCGAGGTTGGAAAAGCACACGTCATTTGCGGGCTCTCCGGCGGTGTGGATTCGGCGGTGACGGCGATTTTAGTACAACGAGCGATTGGCGCGCAATTGCACTGCGTCTTCGTCGATCACGGCTTGATGCGCAAAAACGAAGCGCAGCAGATTCGCGAGACTTTTTCAGAATTATTTGGCAGGGCTTTTATTGCGGTCGATGCTTCCAAGCTTTTTTGGGAAAAATTGCACGGCGTCATCGATCCGGAGATGAAACGCAGAATCATCGGCGAGCAATATATTCGCGTTTTTGAAGCCGAAGCGCGAAAAATTCCCGGCGTTAAATTCCTCGCGCAGGGCACGCTTTATCCCGACGTGATCGAAAGTTTCTCGCCGCGCGGCGGGCCGTCGGTGACGATCAAGACGCATCATAACGTCGGCGGCCTGCCGGAGAAAATGCTCTTGCAGCTCATTGAGCCGCTGCGCGAGTTGTTCAAAGACGAGGTGCGGCAATGCGGCCGCGTGCTCGGTATGCCCGAGAGCATTCTCGGCCGGCATCCTTTCCCCGGCCCCGGCTTGGCAGTTCGTATTTTGGGTGAAATTACTCCAGAGCGTTTGAGCTTGCTGCGCGAAGCGGATGCGATTTTTATTGACGAATTGAAGACGAGCGGATGGTATGACCAAGTGTGGCAGGCATTTGCGGTGCTGTTACCGATTCAATCGGTCGGCGTCATGGGCGACAATCGCACGTATGAGATGACCGTGGCGTTGCGCTCGGTCAACTCGGTGGACGGCATGACTGCGGATTGGTCGAAGTTGCCGTACGAGCTGCTGGCGCACGTCTCGTCGCGCATCACCAATGAAGTGCGAGGCATCAATCGCGTCGTCTACGACATCAGCTCGAAACCGCCGAGCACGATTGAGTGGGAGTAGCACACACGGACGGGATGGACGCTCGCGGACTCATGCGCCTGTGGTTTGAAGACAATTTGGACATGTCGATATACGAATTGAATTTTTTCCTTGAAAACAACCGTTGCATCATTTGGATTTTGTGCTATATTCAAACATAATGGAAAAAATTCGGCGCGACATACGCGCGTTATTCTGGAAAATATACTGTTTGCAGGCTGTTAGTCTGCGTTACGAGGTAACAATTTATTAGGAGGAATCAACCATGTGTGGCATCGTCGGTTATCTCGGGCAAAAGCCCATCGTTCCGGTCCTGATGGAAGGACTCAAACGGCTCGAATATCGCGGTTATGATTCCGCTGGGATCGTAACGTTGTCGAACGGCAGCGTCAATCTTGTCAAGCAGGCTGGAAAAATTTCCAATCTCGAGGCGTTACTGGCCGAGCATCCCATCAACGGCTCGGTCGGGATCGCGCACACGCGCTGGGCAACGCACGGCGTGCCGAACTCGGAAAATGCGCATCCGCACACGGATTGCCGGAACAAGATCGCGCTAATTCACAATGGCATCATTGAAAATTACGACGTCATCAAAACCGAATTGATTGCCAAGGGCCATCAATTCCGGACGCAAACCGACACCGAGGCGCTGGTACACTTGATCGAAGAGTTTTACAAAAGCGGCCTCAGCTTCGAGGAAGCGGTGCGAGCGGCGCTTACACAAGTGGAAGGCACGTATGGCATCGCCGTGGTGTGCAGCGATGAGCCGGAAGTGATCGTGGCCGCGCGCAAAGGCAGCCCGTTGGTGGTAGGCATCGGCGACGGCGAGAACTTTGTCGCTTCGGACGTTTCGGCGATCATCAATCACACCAAGCAAGTGAGCTACCTCGACGACGGCGAGATGGTCGTGGTGCGCCGGAACGGCATCGCGGTGACGACCATCGGCAATCAGCCGGTGCAAAAGCAGGTGGAACAAATCGCCTTCGATCTCGAGCGCATCGAAAAGGGCGGCTACGATCATTTCATGCTGAAAGAAATTATGGAGCAGCCGAGCACGATTCAAGACGCGATGCGCGGCCGGCTGCTGCCGGAAGAGGGCATGGCCCGACTCGGCGGCTTGCACGAGGTGATGGAAGCTTTGCTGAACGCCAAGCGCATTCTCATTACCGCGTGTGGTACCTCGTGGCACGCCTCGCTCATCGGCGAATATCTGCTCGAAGAATTCGTCCGCATTCCGGTGGAGGTCGAATATGCCAGCGAGTTTCGCTATCGCGATCCGGTGATCGAGGACAACAACGTGCTCCTCGTCATCAGCCAATCCGGCGAGACCGCGGATACGCTTGCAGCACTGCGCGAAGCGAAACGCAAGGGCGCGACGGTGATCGGCATCTGCAACGTTGTCGGCTCGACGATTGCCCGTGATGTTCACGCCGGCGTTTATTTGCACGCCGGCCCGGAGATCGGTGTGGCTTCCACCAAGGCTTTCACCTCGCAAGTGACTTTGCTCACGTTGTTGACGCTGCTGCTAGCGCGGCATCGCAACATGTCCGCGGCAAAAGGCGTGGAGCTCGTACAGGAGATGATGATGCTGCCGGGCAAGGTCGAAAAAATTCTCGGGCTGCGCGAGGAGATCAAGAAGATCGCGCAGATTTATCATAAGAGCAGCAATTTTCTCTATCTCGGCCGCGGCTACAATTTTCCAGTGGCGCTCGAAGGCGCGCTCAAATTAAAAGAAATTTCCTACATTCACGCCGAGGGCTATCCGGCAGCGGAGATGAAACATGGCCCGATCGCGCTGATCGACGACAATATGCCGGTGGTGTTCATCGCGACGCAGGATTCAACTTACGACAAGGTCGTCAGCAATATCGAAGAGGTGCGGGCGCGACGCGGCAAGGTTATTGCAATTGCCACCGAGGGCGACAAGGAGATCAAAAAGCGCGCCGATCACGTGATTTATATTCCACCCACGAAGCAGATGTTGACGCCGATTTTGACGATCATTCCGCTGCAGCTTCTAGCGTACTACATCGCCATTCTGCGCGGCTGCGATGTCGATCAGCCGAGAAATTTGGCGAAGAGCGTGACGGTGGAATAACGACCGCAGACTTAATGAACAAACGCGGACTCAATGGACAAATATGAAAGTCGACCTCGGACTTTGGACTCCTTCGACTTCGGACTTATTGCAGGACGATAGATCAACGCGGACGCGAAGATAAGAAGGGAATCTTTTAAAAACTTAACAGGCATGGAAAATCACTTTTCTCGCCTACGCCAGCTCGCGCTGCTTGCCGGTGTGTTGTCGCTGTTTACCTTTGCCGCTTTCGCACAGGAAAGGCCGGCATCACGCGAGGTAGAAACGCAGCTCAAGCAAGGCGTGGATTTTTTCAACGCCGGACGTTACGAAGAAGCGTTGACTGTGTTCGATGGCTTGTTGAAAGGCAATGTTGCGCACCAGCGCCAGACGGCGGCGCTGTACATGCGCGCCCGTTGTACTTATCAGCTTGGCCGGCTCGAACCTGCCACCCGCACGCTGGAGGAATTGCAGCAGAACTTTCCGAGGAGCAATTACGTGCAACATGCGCACGCGCTGCTCGGCATGATTGCCTCGCGCAAACGGGAATATTTGGATGCCGCGGTGGAGTTTCTTTGGGTGACGGAGACCGCCCGCAACCCGGAGCTGCGCAATCAGGCAGCCGAATGGGCTCGCATCGTTCTTGAAGATTATCTTTCTCTCAGCGAGTTGCGGCGCTTGCGCCAAAACTATACCGGGGCGAGAGGATTACCGCTAGTGGTCGCGGCGTTGGCGCGCGACGAGCTGGCGTTCGGCAGTCGCGAGGCGGGCGAGAAACTGATCGATGATTTTCTGCGCGCAACTCCTGATACGCCGGTTCGTGCCGAGCTCGAGCAGCTCCGTCGCACGGGAGGCGAGCCGGTTGCAACCGTGTGCCGCATCGGCGTCGTGTTGCCGCTCACGGGTTTTAATGCCGATGCCGGAATGGGCGTGTATCGCGGCATCAAATACGCCCACATGGGAGTGGGGACCAATGGACATACCAGCGGCGCTCAAATCATGCCGGCGATTCAACTGGTCGTGCGTGATTCGGAGAGCAGCATGGTGCGCGCCTTGAAAGTCACGCAGGACTTGCTCGATGATCCCACGATCGTGGCGATCATCGGAGAAGTGGAAAGCTCGATCACCGGCGCGATTGCGGCGCTCGCCAATGCGAAGGGCGTTCCATTTTTGGCGCCGGCGGCGACGGAGAACGGCATTGGCGGTTTGGGCGAAAATGTTTTTCAGATCAACGCCGACCGCGAGCGCAAAGGCCGGGCTTTGGCCGAATACGCGTTCAATTATTTGAATGCGCGCACGTTCGTTACCATTGCGCCGCAAGACGACTATGGCCAGCAAATGGCCGACGGCTTCAGCGCCGCCGTCGATAGCTTGGGCGGTGAGATCGTGGCGCAGAAATGGTATTACGGCGAGCCGCAGGATCTCGGCCGCACGTTTAAAGCCATTCGCGAAGCGGCGTTTCGCAAAGCGCAGAAAGATTCCGTTCGCAATTCTACCTTGCCGTACGAGTCGCGCTCGCCGGTGGCGAATCGCGAGGCGCTGGAAGTGCCGATAACCAATATCAACGCCATTTTTCTGCCGTTGCACGAGGAGGATATCCGGCTGGTGGCCACGCAGCGCGCCTATTATAATTTACAAAGCCTCATTCTTGGCGGCGATAATTGGTATACTGACGACATTACCAAGAGCAAGGAGCTGCAGCGTTACGTCGATGGCGCCATTTTCGCGAGCGATTATTTTATCAATCTCGACGACGCGCGCTTCAAGCAGTTTCGCAATGATTTCCGCATTCGCATGGGCACAACGCCGGAGAAATGGGAAATTCTCGGTTATGACACGGCCAGCCTGCTTTTGAAGGCCATGCAACAGGACGCGCGCAACCGCAATCAAATTCAGCAGGCGCTGCGCCAAACGAGCGTTTTTTCCGGCATCAAAGGTGAAATCGACATGCGCAATGCCGGAAGCGTGAACAGCAAGGTGAATATTTTGCAAATTCGCGGTACGCAGGTGGTCAAGCTGCGATAGCCTGAGAATGAACTCTCAGGCTAAGAAATGAAAGTCACCTGAAGGTGACTCATCATCCATTGGGCGACGAATCGTCTTCAGACGACTTGCACTTTTTAGCCTGCGATTAAAATCGCAGGCGGAGCTGCTCTCATTCAGCGTTTTTACTCATTATCATTTACAACTTCACGTATCACTAATTTTAAGGAGGCGATTGAGATGTTTCGACGTGTTCTGTTGGTTGGTGCTGCACTGCTGCTGAACGTCGGCTTGAGCCAGGCACAAACGAAGTATGAAACCGACAACGTGCGCCTGTTTCAAACATTTTTTCAAGATGCGCCAATTGCGGAAAATCCTTACGGCGAGGGCTTTTTTCAATATTCAGCTTTTGATGGCGACGTCTCGAGCATCGATCTGGCGGTGCAAGCGGGTTTTCCGGTTGCCCCCAAAATTCAACTGACCGGTGGGTTGGGCTTTCGTAGCATCGACTTGCCAGCCCCACAGAATAGCCAAAGCGGCATTACCGATTTGACGGCCTCCGGGCGTTATCTCGTGTTGCCCGGGCCGACGGCGATCTCAGTCGGCGCGCTGGCGACTTTGCCGATTGGCAGTGAAGACGTTTTCGAAGGCACTTTCGATTTCAGCGCCTTCGGCTCCCTCCGACACCATCTGCCCACCAGCAACTTGGTGATTACAAGCACTTTTGGGCTGGAGTTCACTGAAGTCAAGGCGGCTAAATTTAACCCAAGCACCGGTAGATTCGAAGATGATCGCCAGACCGGGGTGTTGATCGCCGGCGGCATGGTTTATCCGTTTCCCAGCGGCTTGAATTTGGTGACCGAGCTTAATATCCGCACGGAAGGCGACTTCGTCCTTTTGACCGGCGGCTTGGATTACAAGCTGAAGAGCGGCGGCCGGGTTCGCGGCGGCCTTGGCATCGGCCTCGATGACGGCGCGCCGAATTTTGCCATCCGTGGCGGCTACTTTTTGGAATTCTAATCACAGCACAAAGGGCTTCGAGAAACTCGAGGCCCTTTTTATTTGTTACCCCGATTTTGCATTGTGCAAGGCTAAAAATCACCAGCCAATGATTGGAGCTACTAATGGAAAATCGGGGTTTGACTTTTATATGTACAAAAGCAAAGTGTTACACACGTGTAAAAATTGTTGGCGGAAAAAGACTTGCAATAAATCCGAAAAACTCATATATTTTATAGTTTGTTAGCGCTGGCTGGTTTTCACGGATGTGATCATATTTCCACCTATTCAATGAAGTACGACGAATTTTTGGAAGATGTACAAAATGGCCGTTTTAAACCGGTCTATTTTTTTGCCGGTGATGAAACTGGATTCATCGACGAGGGCGTCGAGTTGTTGTTTCAAAAATTAGTCACGCCGGAAATCCGTGAATTTAATCTTGATATTTTTTACGGCAGCGAGGTGGGCGCGGGCCGCGTCATCGACAGCGCGACGAGCTTTCCGCTGATGACGCCATATCGCGTGGTGCTGCTGCGTGAGGTGCAAAAGCTGCCGGCCGGAGATTTGGAAGCGCTGGCAAAATATGCCGGCCACCCCAGCCGCACGACGTATTTGATCATCAGCATGCGCGACAAAGATTCGCGCAAAAAGGGCATCGAGGCGCTGCGCAAAGCCGCCACTTATGTCGAGTGCAAACCGCTGTATGAAAATCAAATCGTGCCGTGGATTCAAAAGCACGTGCGTCGCCTCGGCATGAGCATCACCGGGCCGGCGGCGCAATTGCTCGCGAGCGAAGTGGGCGCGGCAACTTCGATGCTGCGGAGCGAGATCGAGAAGATTCAAGTTTATATCGGCGCCAACGCCCGTAAGGCAGACGCCCGCAGGCAGACGCCCGCAGGGGAAATCACCGAGGACGACGTGCAGGCGGTGGCCGGTTTTCGCAAAGAGTATTCGATCTTTTCTTTGCAAGACGCCGTCGGCGCGAAAGATATGGCTGCAGCTTTGCGGATACTGGAACAATTACTGCCGAACACGAGCGCCGGCGCGATCATCAGCGGCTTGGCGAGATATTTCGGCCAAATGCACCTGGCGCACGGACTGCCGGCCCGCAAGGATCAAACGCTGCTCGCGGAAAAAGCCGGCGTTCACGCGTTTTTCGCCGAGCGTTTACAACGGGCCGCACAAAATTATCTGCCCGGCGAGGTCGGCAACGCGCTCGAAGTGTTGCTACAAACCGATTATCTGCTCAAGACGCAGGGCGTCGCGGAAATTTTGGTGATGCGCCTCATGTTAATCGCGATCGTGCGCTGTCTGGCGCCGGCGTATTTGCCCCAAATTAACCAATAAGAGCGATTTTGAGTTTTTGGCCATTTAAAATAATGAAAAGTTTTGCCCCGTTGGCTTTCTTATTCGTTAATTTGGGTTTACCTTCTTCCGAAGGGAGGAAGATGAATGGCGGAGCCTCTGCGCAAATCTGAAACCCAAATCAGTGACGAAGATCTGATCGAAAAATTCCAGCGCGGAGACATATACGCGTATGAATTGATCGTCAAACGCTACAAAGATCAGTTGCTGAATTTCGTCTACCGCTTTCTCGGCAATCACGAGGAAGCGGAGGACGTGGTGCAAGAAACCTTTCTGCGGGTTTACCGCAACCGCCACGCCTATCAGCGCGTGGCCAAATTCTCGACGTGGATTTACACCATCGCCGGCAACCTGGCGCGCACCGAGCTGCGGCGGCGCAACCGCCGCCGGATTTTTTCGCTCTCCAGCATGGGGGTGGAAGACAAGGAGTACGAAATTTCCGACGACGTGCTCAGCCCGGAGCGGCATACCAACACGGTGTTGAGCGAGGAGATCATCCAAAAGGAGATCAACAAGCTTTCTCCCAAATTTCGGGAAGTCATTATTTTGCGTGATATTCAGGAACTTTCTTACGAGGAAATCAGTAAGATTATCCGGGTTCCTATAGGAACAGTCAAGTCGCGCGTCAATCGTGCCCGGTTGCGACTGCAAAGCCGCCTGAAACATTTGTTCGATAAAAGCAAGTAACTGTGGTTTAACTCAAATAAAAAGGAGTAAGGTCGTTCAACTTGCTACTCTGAAGGTTGCGTATGAAAAATTGCGAGAGGTTTGTTGGACTTCTCTCGGATTACGCCGATAGCACCATGGCGCCCGCTGAGAAGAGTGAATTTGCTGCCCATCTAAAAGAATGCGCTGAATGTAACTCTGCCGCCGAGGGGGTCGTTAATCTACGCCAAAATCTTCGCCGATTGCCCGCGCTGCAAACGTCGCAAGATTTTGAGACGATATTGCGCACGCGCATCAAGCTCGATCGCCGGGCCAATATGGCGCCGGTATGGAACATGCGCTACGCCGGGTCGCGCCGGGTCGTCTCTTATTCCGCTGCCGCCGCGCTGGCCATGGTCTGTGTGTTTTATCTGTGGCAGCGCTTGTCGGCTAATTCGCTTACTACCACGCCGTCGAGCCTTACCGTTTCCCAGATGCAGATTGCTCCAAACCAAGTCCTGCCTTCGGTCTCACCCGCTAAAATCCTTTACACCCTGGACAAAGTCACCCCGCAATTATGGCCCAATCTCGGCATCGCTCGCAAGGGCGCGGCGCGGCCATCTTCGCCGGTGGCAAAGGATTCGATGCAGGCCACCACGCCGGCGCGAACTGGAGCTACGCCGGTTTCACATCAGCCGATCACCTTCTAACCGGATATGGTTGTGAAACCTGTGCGATTCCCCTCCGAATACGTCGCCACTTTTTCGCTGCCAATGCGGCCACAAAATTTTTGGATGAAGCCGGGTCTTTTGGCTGCCACGCTTTTTAGCCTGTGGGCAAACAGCGTGGCAGCGCAAACGCTGCTGGCTGCGCTCGAACAGGATATGCGCCATCTCGTGCAAGTTGCCAAGCCTTCGGTGGTGACGATCATGGCGGCGACTGCCAATGTGAAAAAAGAAGGCGGTGGTCTGTTCGGTTTGTTTCGCGGCCGCGAGAGCGATACGCCGGAAGTCAAAATCGGCAGCGGCCTGATCGTGAGCAGCGATGGCTTCATTGTCACCAAGGAATCTGTGGTGCGTGAGGCCAGCCAGATTGAAATTGTTCTCGTCGATGGCCAGTCGGTGCGGGCCGAGTTGGTAGCGTTGGATTCTTTAAGCAACGTGGCCGTGCTCAAAGCCAACGGCGATAAATTGACGCCGGCGCGCATCAGTGCCGCGGAGTCTGTACAAGCCGGCTCGTGGGTGGCGGTAATCGGCAACGCGCTCGGCATGCCACAAGCCGTTTCCGTCGGCGTCGTCAGCGCCATCCACGAAAACGGCGTGATCCAAATCTCGGCTAACGTCGACCCGGGCAGCAACGGCTCGCCGATTTTTAACGCCGAGGGCAAGGCCGTCGGCATCGTTTCCGGACGCATGGGACTCGCGCCTGATGGCAATATACCTGAGAATTTTTTTAGTTGCACCGCATTGGTCTATCCATTGGCGCTCTGCCTGCCGTGGCTGCGCGAGATCGTTCTCCGCTACTACGAAACGCGCGGCTGGCTCGGCGTTCGCGTTGTGGCCGATGCCAAGGACCAGCGGCTTCCGAAAGTGTTGAGTGTCGTCAAAGACAGCCCGGCGGAACGAGTGGGAATGCAAGTGGGCGACGTGATTACGCATTTCACTGGCCAATCCATCGAATCGTTCCAGAAGCTGCCCGAAATGGTTGCCGCTTGCCGTCCGGGTGCCAGCGAAAACTTGCGGGTGGTGCGAGGGGATAGCGTTATCAACTTCAATGTTCAAATCGGCCAACAAGCGCCGGCGGCGCTTGCCGAGCTGCAACCGGCGCCGGAGACGGTTGCCAATTCGGATGACGGCAAGCCGTCCATTCAAGAAAATTTTAAATTGGAAAATCTGCTGATTCACCGGCGCATCCAGGCGTTGGAAAGAGAATTGCAGTATTTGCGCAACTTGCAACAAAAACCTTAACTGAAACAAGAGGAGTCAATTTCAACATGGCTAAGAAGGATAGCAGCTTTCAAGCAAAAGTGGCCAAAACAGCAGCAGGCGCCGACGCCTTTGCCGTCAAATGCCCGAAATGCGGTGAGGCGGTTCACCCGGTGCAGCTCGTGGTTTCCGAGCGCACGCCCAAAGGCTCGTGGAAATACAACGAGCGTTACATGGGCGCGTGCAAGTGTACCTCGAAGGAAATTTACGGTTGAAGCGTAAAAAGTAAAACGTGAAACGTAACAAGTAATACTTGAAACGTAAGATTAGCCACTAATCTTTTATCCACGGACATTGCCGTCCGGGCGCTTTTGTTCGAGTTATAAAAAGGTTTTGACTTCGATCAAGCTTGATGAACACAGCGTCCGGACGGTTGTTTTAAAGTCCAAACTTTTCAAGACGAGAGTTATATTTTGTGATCTTAGCGCGCGTAATCGGCACGGTCTGGGCAACCCGCAAAGACGAGAAGCTGCAAGGCTTGAAATTGCAAATCGTGCGCCCGGTGACTTTGGAGTATAAAGACCGCGAGGGGTTTCTCGTGGCGGTCGATGCTGTCGGCGCCGGCGTCGGCGAGATCGTGCTCGTCGTCCAAGGCAGCTCGGCCCGGCAAACCGCGGTCACCGAGAGTAAGCCGGTCGATGCCACGATCATGGCGATCGTGGATAAGCTGGATGTGGTGGCGTAGCGCAGGCGGCTTGTCTGACCATGTTAATATACTGGGAAAAGAGAGCCTGAATGCAACAGAGGTGGGATAAATGTCAGCGCTTCAAAAAATCCAGCAGAAAATACTTAGGAAAGATTACTACATCTCTTGGTATGCTGAAGAAGAGATGATGGATGATAATTTGGAACGCGCCGATGTTGTGAATGCGATTTTGAAAGGACGAATAGAGCGCAAATTGACGCATGACATAAGAGGAACACGGTACAGAATTGAAGGGCCGGCGAAGGATGGGAGGATGATTCACGTAATCTGCCGATTTAAAGAGGATAGCAATCTTGTCATTATAACAGCGTATACGCTATAATGGAGGCTATATGATTTGCGAATTTTGTGGAGGCCAGACCATGAAGAAGAAAGTAAAGAGACAACATTGGCTTCATGGCAAGCTATATATCGTA
Source organism: bacterium (assembly GCA_050732275.1). Lineage (GTDB taxonomy): Bacteria > Zhuqueibacterota > Zhuqueibacteria > Zhuqueibacterales > Zhuqueibacteraceae > Zhuqueibacter. Next base: position 2,432 of record JBOHQZ010000064.1, on the reverse strand, counting down.
GAGAATGTCGACGCCGAAGTATGTACGGAATGTGGCGAACGATATTTTCATGCGCGTACACTTGATGAGATCGACCGTTTTTTAGGTGACAAACATGATATAAAAGATAGAATCGAAGTCGAAGTCGTAAGCCTACAAGAATAGAAATACGTCAAGCTCTTAAGTTGGCATAACCTCATGTTCCTCGCCCGCGTCATTGGCACCATTTGGGCTACGCGCAAAGACGAAAGCCTCGTCGGCGCCAAAATGCAATTGCTCCAGCCCATGGATCGCTTTGGCAAAAATTCCGGCGAACCCCTCGTCGCCATCGATACTATCGGCGCGGGACAAGGCGAAACGGTTTATTACGTCACCGCGCGCGAAGCCTCCATTCCACTGCGCCACGCGCTCTCACCTGTGGACGCCTCAATCGTCGGCATCGTTGATACTGTCGAAAATTATTGAGAGGAATCCCCATTGATCTCCCAGCTCGTTCTCGCCACACGCAACCAGGATAAAATCATCGAAATTCGCGAAGCGCTTGCCGGCTTGCCCATTCAATTCTTAAGCGTGGTGGATTTTCCCAATGCGCCCGAAGTCATCGAAGACGGCGAAACACTGGAAGCCAATGCCATCAAAAAAGCATTGGAGATTCACCGCCACACCAACTTACCGGCCGTGGCGGATGATACCGGCCTGATGGTCGATGCGCTCAACGGCGCGCCCGGCGTTTACTCGAGCCGCTTTGCTGGGCCGAAGGCAACTTATAGTGATAATGTGCAAAAATTGTTGCGTATGATGGAAGGCATCCCGGCACCGCAACGCACCGCCGAATTTCGCAGCGTCATGGCGCTGGCTGTGGATGGCAAAACCTATTGCGTAGATGGTAGATGCCGTGGCGAGATCATCCTTGCTCCGCGTGGCAGCGGCGGTTTTGGCTACGATCCGGTTTTTCTCGTTCCGGAATTGAACAAGACCTTCGCAGAGCTTACACTCGCAGAAAAAAATCAGATCAGCCATCGCGGCCGCGCCTTGGCGGCGTTCAAGACGCTGCTGCTCAACACATAGTTGGATTTATCGAGTTTTGCAATGGCAAGAGAAATGCCGTTTGGATGGATATTTTTGTTTTCACTTAGCAAATCGGTGTTGAACGCGTTGTTAGCTGCTACTACTCCACGAGAAATTATCGGTTTGCCTCAACATGGCGAGTGAAGTTGTTCAGAATAGCCTGCCACCCGTCGCGCTGTTGCTCAATAGAATGAGTTGGCTCACTATCGAAGGTTACGCGTACTCTTATGCCTTTCGAGCTGTCAGCGAACTCGACTTGCGCTGCGCGATCGCCGAAGGAGTACTCGATCAATTTATGCTTGACAATATTTGTATAAGTTCCTGCGAAGTCAAATCCCATGCTGCCGTCCTTTGCCTCCATTCGTGAGGAGAAGGCGCCACCCACGCGCAAATCCACTGTGGCAGCGGTGGTGTGCCAGTCATCGGACGCAGCATTCCACTGTTTGATGTCCTCTGGTGTCGTATATGCCTGCCAGACTTCCTGGATGGGCGCAGCGACGATGGTTTCAACAGTAATTTTCATGGTGTGTCTCCTTTGTTGATTGCAGCTAACTTGGATTATACGACAGAAGGTGCATTTTCAGCCGTAGGTAACTATAGATCGGCTCCCAGATTTGGCCCTTAGTCCAAATTCTGACATAATATTAGAAATTCAAACTAAAAAAACAAGCTTTTTATTTTGCCATGATCATCTTACTTTTTAAAAAGAAAAAGCTCCGCGTCCTCTATCGCGGAGCTTTCTTTTTCCAAAAATTTTCTCGCCGCACATCACGCCATGGCTTTCTTCCGCGTCAGCCCGATGATGAAATGCGTCAAAGCGCCGATGCCCCACATGACCAAAGTGGAAATCAGGCCAAAGATCAAATGTCCTGCCATGTGCTGAAACGGGTTCATGACGCCTTTGTGGGGCTCGGCCGGATCGGTATAATAAGTCTCAATGTTTCCGAAGTCGTCGACAGCGATCGCCAGCATGATCATGGCCGCAGTTGACAGAGTGAGAACGGCTGCTATGCCCAATAAATCCCGATAGCTGCCCAAACCCGCGGCGTTGGCGCGAATGGTGTAGATGATCATCAGAATGGGGAGCAAAATCGTTACGCTCGTGAAAAACGTGCCTTGCTCGTAAGGAATGTTGAATACCGGTTTCATGAGAAACCGCACAACAGCGACGAGCGCCAGCAAATAGATTCCAACTTTGGCAAATTGGAAGTACTCGCCCAAAGGCCTGTTGAACAATTTCATACTGCCTCCACTTTTTGGAAGTTCAAAAATTGGCGTCCTTCCCGTTGGTTGATCCATGGATTGCGCAAACGGTTTGCAAAAAATGCAAAACGGCTTGAGTGTAAGTTTCCGGATCGGTGCGAAACGCCGCGCCGTGCTTTGCG
>JBOHQZ010000063.1:0-14512 GCA_050732275.1 bacterium | reverse complement strand
GTGAACGGGCGAATCACGCCTTCAACACTCGAGCCTCGTTTCGCCATTCTTTCCGATCACGACGCCGTCACCCATTTTTTTCGCTCAGCTTTGGGATGGATGCCGGATGGCGAGCGCGATCGCAGCCATCTCGAAGCGTTTCGTCGCGGCCACACTCTCGCCTCGGAGCACGGCCTAACCGGCGTTGCGCTCAATCGGCTCTTCCAGCGCACCTTGTGGCTATTCGAGAAGATCCGGCTGGAGACGGATTTTTTCCGCAGCCCAATGACGATCGACGACGTTCTCCTCGAAGTGGCCGGCAAAATTTTTGGCGGGCTTAAAGAACGCTCGGTTTGGCTCGTCGGCAGCAGCGAAGAAACACCGGCCGTGGCCGAAGCGCTGCAACAGGCCGGAATTGGCTCTCTTTATCTTTCACCGCCCGCGCCAACCGCTTCTTCATTCAAAACTCGCAGTGAGGTCATTGCCAACCCGCACGATATTGCCCGACTTCCTTTTATGGATTTGTTGCTGTTGTTTGACGGCGGCGACAAAAGCTTGGCCGCTCGCCCCTTCTTGCAAAAACTGATGGTGGCGCGCAACCATGCACCGTTGTTGTTGGCGGATTTGTCCGCCGCGGCGATGGCCGGCGAGGCGATTGACAAGATGAACAATCTTTTCTTTTTCCGCCGCCGCGATCTCCTCAGCCTCGTCGAGCAAAATGTGCAAGTCCGCCGCCAAATCGAAGGCGAAGTCGTGGCGTGGATTCACGAGGAAGTCAAGCAATTTTATCAATGGCTGCGCTCCGAAGACCGCTTTCACTTCGGCTCGATGGTGGGCCGCAGCCGGCAGATGCAGGGCGTATTCGAATTAATTGCGCGCATCGCGCAAACCGATATTACGGTGCTCATCGAAGGCGAAAGCGGCACCGGCAAAGAACTGGTGGCGCGTGCCATTCATCAAGCGAGCAGCCGCGCTCGCCGGCCGTTCATCGCGGTCAATTGCGGCGCGTTGCCGGAAAGTCTTTTGGAGAGCGAATTGTTCGGCCATGTGCGCGGCGCCTTCACCGGCGCCGTGAGCAACAAGCGCGGCTTATTCGAGGAGACTAACGGCGGGACGATTTTTCTCGACGAGATTGGTGAAATGTCGCCGGCCTTGCAGGTGAAACTGCTGCGCTTTTTGCAGGACGGCGAGATCAAACGGGTGGGCAGCAACGAGGTGCTCAAGCTCGACGTGCGTGTGATCGCCGCCACCAACCGCCGGTTGCAGCAGATGATGGATCAGGGGCAATTTCGTAGCGATCTTTATTACCGGCTGAATGTGATCGGCATCAACTTGCCGCCTTTGCGCGAGCGGCCGGAAGATGTTGAATTTCTTGCCGGCCATTTTCTTCGCAAGTTTGCCCAACGCATGCGCAAGCCGGTGTCTAACATTTCGGGCGAGGCCATGCAAAAGCTTCGCGAATATCAGTGGCCGGGCAATGTGCGCGAGCTGGAGAATGTCTTGGAGCGGGCGATCGCGCTTGCCGCCGACAATGGGTTGGGCATCCTCGATTTACCAGCCACCGTTCGTGACGCCTCGCGTACAACATACGTTCCGGCGCGTTTGTCTTTGAAGGATGTTGAGCGGCAACATATTCTTGAAACTATCGCCGCCTGCAACGGCAATTACGACGAAGCCGCACGCGTCCTCGGCATCGGCCGCACCACGCTGTGGCGAAAGCTGAAAGAATATGGCAAGGAGAATGGCAGGTAATGAGCACGTCAACGAATAGCCCCGGAGCTTCAAGTCTTGATTGATATAAGGCTTGTTGTTTTAGGGCTGTTGTTTTTTCCCTTGACTATGAGCGCCTTTTGTTTTATACTACTCAGAATATAAACATTCGGTTGTTCATCCTCATCCACGGAGGACAGTATGAAAATCAAAAAGCAAATGCAGGGCGATGTGGCGGTTCTCAGTTTGAGCATAACACTCTTCAGCGGCGCGCCGGATTCGCAGGAGTTCAAAGATCAAATTTACGAGCTTCTCGATCAGGGCGTGACCAAATTCGTCATCGACTTGGCCGGCGTCAAACGCATGGACAGCACCGGGCTTGGTGTGCTGATCTCGGCGCTCACTTCGGTGCGCAAGCGCGGCGGCGAGTTCAAGCTCGCTGCGGTCAATGATACAATGGAGAGTATTTTGGTCATGACTAAGCTGGATTCCATCTTTGAAAGCCACAAAGCCACGGAAACGGCCGTGCAGAGCTTTGCAAAACCCTAATCATCATGCGCGCCAACACGCTGTTTGATTTTCTTAACCGCTGCGCTTTGGATTACGCAGCCCGTGAGTGCCTCGCTTACGGCGAGACGCGTCTCACGTTTGGCTATTTTGCCAAGGTAGTGGATCGGTTGGCGTTGGCGCTGGCGGAGTTGGGGTTGAAAAGCGGCAATCGCATGGCGCTCATGCTGCCCAATCTGCCGCAATTCCCGATAGCTTATTACGCTTTGCTCAAGCTCGGTGTTTGGGTTGTGCCGATCAACATCTTGTTCAAAGAAAACGAAGTTCGGCATGTTTTGGCAGATTCCGGAGTCGATGGGTTTATTGCCTGGGAGGGATTCAGCCACCATCTTTTACCCCCTGCCGCCGAGTTGAAACATTGCCGGCTGCAAATTTTCCTGGGCGAGAAAACTCCACCGGGAGCTGTCAATCTGACCCACATGATCGCCGCCGCGATGCAGCGTTTTGAACGGTTGGGCATAGAAAACAAAATCAACGCTGCCCCGGATGACCCGGCGCTGATTTTGTATACAGCCGGCGCTTCTGGCACTCCCAAAGGTGCGGTCTTTAGCCACCGCAGTTTGGCTGCCGCCATCTCGGCGTGTTGGAGAAATTTCGCCGTCGGTGTCGATGATTGTTTCCTCGCCGTCTCGCCGCTCTTTCATGGCTTCGGCCAAATGATGGCGATGAACCTGCCTCTCGCTGCCGGCGCCAGAACGGTATTGCTGTCGCGTTTCGATCCGCAAGCTATTGTCGAGACCATCGCGCGCGAAAAGATTACGCATTTCGTCGGTGTGCCTTCGATGGCCTCGGCGCTGTTGCGGTTGGCGCCGGAGCCGGACCGGTTGTCGACGCTCAAATGTTCTCTGGTCAGCGGCGCCATGCTGCCGGCGCAAATTCGAAAAGCTTTTGAGGCGCGCTATCGTGTGCCGATTTACGAAGGCTATGGTCTCGCCGAGTGTAGCCCGCTGGTCACCACCTTCAGCGCTTGGGTGCCGAGGGTTGAAGAAAACGCCTGTTCGGTGGGATTGCCGATAACCGGGATCGAGGTGGCGATTTGGGATGCGAAGCGACGGCACGTGGCGGAGGGAAAAATCGGCGAGATTTTTGTGCGCGGCCCCTGGACGATGCAAGGCTATCTCGACGCCGGCCAAATCTCTCAAAATGCTTTTGAGAATGGCTGGCTGGACACCGGCGATCTCGGCATGATGGATCGCCAGGGATTTCTTTACTTGGTGGATCGCCGCGCCGACGTGATTTTCAAAGCCGGCTTTCCCGTTTATCCGAGCGAGGTGGAAGCGGTTCTCGCGCAGCACCCCAAGATCGAAGAATGCGCCGTGATCGGCGTGCCGGACCGTCTTCACGGCGAAGAGGTAAAAGCCTACGTCGTTTTGCGGCCCAAGCAATTTGCCACGAAAGAGGAAATCGTTGAATTTTGCAAAGCCAGTTTGGCTATTTACAAGTGTCCGCGCCACGTGGAGTTTTGTGAGAGCCTGCCGCACAGCGTAACGGGAAAAGTTTTAAAACGCCTGCTGCGCGAAAAAAAGCCGGCGGCGATTACGGCGGCGACTGAAACGCAACCCGTGGGTGAGGCCGGTGCTTCACAGGTTGAGGCGGCGGCGACCGAAGCAGAAGCGACGACGGGTGAACACCCGCAAAATGAAACAGCGGTTGACGCGCCGCAATCAGGATAAATATATGCAATTCCGAAAAGTTTCTTTTTGACGGGATTACAAGATTTACAGGACGTCATAAAATCAAGTCGATCCTGTTATCCTGTCGAAAACAAGGCGCTTTCGTTTACGCCCAGCTTTTTAAAATTGCTCCTTCTCAACGCTGACGTTTTCTAATAAGGGTACCTTTTTGGATCAGATCATCAACGCACTCGGGGTGCTTGGCGCGTACTTTGCCGTAGTGCTCGTTCTGGCGGTGGCAGTCGAATCGGTTCTCGATACGGTCAAGCTGGGTGGCTTGCTGCGTTCGCGCATTTCGCCCGAACAGGCGATGAAAGATGTGGCGGCATGGTTGCCGGATCAGGAGTCGCAGAAAAAGGCCCAAATCGCGGCCATCACCAACATGGTCAGCCAATTCGAAGTAACCGCGGCACAAATTGAAAAACAGGTCGAGAAGGCCAACGAAATCGGGCAAAAAGTTGCCGAGGCCATCGGGCTGGGCAAAGCCGCCACCGAGCTCGAAAAACGGCTCGCCGCCACACTTTTGGCCGTTCGCCAGAAATATGTCGAAGACGAGGCGCGGCGGATATCCACGCTGCGCATTCTTTCCGCGCTCTGCGGAATTGTTCTTGCCGTTGTCTTGCAGATCGACACGTTTCAACTTTTGGCTACTCTCTTCCCTCAGAGCTTCCAGGATTTTCTTAATTCCGGAACAGCGCTGGCCACGGTAGCGCATTATGGCGGCATGGCGTTGAGCGGCTTTGCCTCGAGCGCGGGAAGCTCGTTTTGGCACGACCAGCTCGACCGCGTTCGCGCCGCCAAAGAAGCCGCACGCAAGGTGAAGGAATCGTTCTCGTGAGAACAAAGATGCGCTGAATAGAAAAACTTCTCACCGAAGTCCGCTGAAAGCACCGAGAGTCGCCGAATTATTTTATCGGCGATCATCAGTGATCTTCGGCGAATGTAAGTGGCGAGGATTGGGCCATAGCTTGAGGTTCGATGACGCAAGGCGCTGCATGCTATCAATCGTTATGCAACAGCACGATCAATCGTGACGGAAAAAACTTTACGATTAAAACCAACGGAGGTTCATTGTGAAGGAATATACCACCGATCACATTCGCAACGTCGGCCTGGTCGGCCACGCTGCCGGCGGCAAGACGACGCTCGCGGAAGCGATGCTCTTTGCCGCCGGCGAAATCAACCGCATGGGCTCTGTCGATGAAGGCACCTCGGCATCCGATTATCATCGCGACGAAATAGAGCGCAAAAATTCGATAAGCGCTTCGATATTGCATAGCAATTGGAAAGATTTTAAAATTAATATCATTGACATGCCGGGTTATTCGGATTTCGTCGGCGAAGTGCGCGCCGGGTTGCGCGCCGTGGATTTGGCGCTGGTGGTGCTCAATGCCCAAGCCGGCGTCGAAGTCGGCAGCGAAACCGCCTGGCAAACCGCGGCGGAGAACAAACTGCCGCGCCTGCTCTTCGTCAACCGGCTCGACAAAGAGAACGTCGATTTTGACAAGGTCGTGAACAGCGCGCGCGAACGGCTTGACGACGGCGTGTTGCCCGTGATGTTTCCGGTGAGCGCCAACGAAGTAGTCGATCTGCTGCACATGAAATTGGCCGGCTTCGATGCCGCCGGCAAAATGAGCCTCGCCGATATTCCGGCGAAATGGCAGGGCAAAGCCAATGAATGGCGCGAGAAATTGGTGGAGCGCGCCGCCGAATCCGACGACAAGCTGTTGGAGAAATTTTTCGAGGCCGGCGAATTGAGCAACGACGAAGTGAAGCAAGGCTTGCGTAAAGGCATCAGTCAGGGAAGCCTGTTTCCGCTGCTGTGCGGCGTTGCCCCCAAGCTGTTCGGCGTTCAAGCTTTGTTGGATTTCATTGTTGAATACGGCCCGGCCCCGAATTTTCGCGGCGAGATCGAAGGCCGCTCCGCCGGCGGAAAAACGATCAAGCGCAGCACGGCGGACGATGCGCAACCGGCGGCGCTCGTGTTCAAAACCATTTCGGAGGCGCATCTGGGCGAGCTTTCATTCCTGCGCGTGTTTTGCGGCAAATTGAACCCCAACACCGAAGTGCTCAACGCCAACACCCAGGGCACGGAAAAGATCGGCCAGCTTTTCATCATGAACGGCAAAACCCGCAAAGACGTGGCGCACCTGCACGCCGGCGACATTGCTGCCGTGGTAAAATTGCGACATACGCACACCAGCAATACGCTTTGCGACAAGCACGAAACGTTCATCATACCGGAAATCAAGTTTCCCGATCCGTTGATGACCATCGCCGTCGAGCCAAAATCCAAAGGCGATGAAGACAAAATTTCCACCGGACTCCACGCATTGCACGCGGAGGATCCCACCGTCATCATGAAAGTCGATCCGGAGCTGAAGCAAATTTTGTTGCACGGACAAAGCGAGCTGCACCTCGGCCTCGTCATCAGGCGCCTAAAAGAGAAATACGGCGTCGACGTCAACATGGTCGAGGCGAGGATTCCGTATCGTGAAACCATTCGCGGCAGCGCGCGGGAGTTTTACCGGCACAAAAAGCAAACCGGCGGCGCCGGCCAATTCGGTGAAGTGCATTTTCACATGGAAGGCTATCGCGACGGCGCGCCCTATCCGGACGATTTGACCATTCGCGATTCGGAAGTGATCGATTTGCCGTGGGGCGGCAAGATGGAATTTGTCAGCGCCATCGTTGGCGGCGCTATTGATGCGCGTTTCATTCCGGCGGTGAAAAAAGGCATTATGGAAATCATGGAATCCGGCGTCGTCGCCGGCTATCCGGTCACCGACGTGCGCGTGATTCTGCACGACGGCAAAATGCACGCCGTCGACTCGAATGAAAATGCGTTCAAAACCGCGGGCCGCATGTGTTTTCGCGAATGTTTCATCAAAGCCAAGCCGGGCATTCGCGAGCCGATCGTCGAAGTGGAAGTCACCGTGCCGGACGAGTATATGGGCGACGTGATGGGCGACATGTCCGGCCATCGCGGCAAAATTCTCGGCGTCGAAGCCAGCGGCCACAATCAGATCGTGAAAGCGCTGGTGCCGCTGAAAGAGATGGCAAAATATTCCACCAAGCTGCGCTCGATGACGCAGGGCCGTGGTATCTATCGCCACAAATTTTCGCACTACGAAGAAGTGCCGAAGGAGCAAGCGGACAAGTTGATTAAAGCCTACGAAGAGGCGAGGGCGCAGGGATTGTGAGCGGTTCTATCTTGTGGGCACCCTGGCGGATGGAGTACATTAAAAGCGCCAAAGAGCCGGGGTGCATTTTCTGCGACAAGCCGCAGCAGAGCGACGACCGCGAGAATCTCATCGTGCATCGCGGCGGGCATTGCTTCGTGATCATGAACAAATTTCCCTACAACAACGGCCATCTGATGGTGGTGCCGTATCGCCACGAAGCGGATATTGAGAATTTGAGTGCCGCTGAAAATCAGGAGATGATGGCGTTGTTGCAGGTCGCGGTCAAAGCGCTGCGGCGGGTGATGTCGCCGCACGGCTTCAACATCGGCATGAACATGGGGCGAATCGCCGGCGCCGGCATCGACGATCATTGGCATTTCCATATTGTCCCGCGCTGGGACGGCGACACCAATTTCATGCCCATCACCGGGCACACGAAGGTGGTTTCAGAAGGGTTGTGGGAAACATGGGAAAAGTTGCGAGTGGCGTTTCAAGCGTTAGTGGAAAAATAGAACGCGGATGTACGGATTTTTACGGAATTTTTCTATTTGTTTTATCCATCTAATCCATTAGGCTGCTTTCTTCTATATGAGGTGATTGGTGGACTTGCGTGAGATTGATGGAAAATCTATTGCGCTTCTTCTTGTAGACGAGACGAAAGAAGAAGCAGATTGGTTCGTCTTGAATGGTATCGCCCGTTTCAGTGAATCGGCCTTTTATGTTGAGCTTGTAACAAGTCAAAAACCATTCGAAATTCAGATTGAATGGCTAAGCCGGATCAAACCTACTCCCAAAGAATTGAGAGACGTTCTATCAGATGCGGATTATTATTTGCCTCTTGTTGTAGGTTCGCTTCCAGATGACGCTGATCTGAACGAGTATGTACATACGGGATTAAAATTACCGCAATAATCAATGCCATATTTTCGACTACTTTGTAAGCAAACCAGGATCTGAAATCGGTGTTGCCATTCGAATTTGTTATAGATGGCCCTCCCGTTTCTCAACAGGCACGTCGCAGAGAGAAAGTTCGTCAGTGGAGGGATGAAGTACGGAAAGTTGCAGCGCAGAATTGGCCGGCGGGAGAGTTGCCAGTTGCCGGACCAATCATGCTAACTATCACGTCCTTTTATGATAGTGTATCGATCGATGTCGATAACATCCCCAAGCCGATTTGTGACGCTTTGAAAGGGTTGGTTCATGAGGATGATAAACAGATGACGGATGTTTTATGCCGAAAACGTAATAGGAATGTTTTCCGAGTTAAAAATCCTTCCAGTATTTTGGCGGATGGCCTAAGTCGGGGCAATGAGTTTTTATACATCGTCGTTAATGAAGCACCAGATCAGGAAGTAATTTAAAAATGGAAACCAAAAATTTGCGAGAAAAACAGCGCGCCCATGCTATTGCCGAGGAGTACCGCAGCAGGGGCTATGCAGTTATTGAAGAACCCTCGTCAGAACAACTGCCTGACTTCTTGTCTATTTATCGCCCTGATTTGCTCGCAAGAAAAGGTGATGAGGCAATAGTTGTTGAAGTAAAATCACGGGTGTCTTTGACCAAAGATCCTCAGATTAGAGATTTGGCGCGATTGCTTCACAATAAGCCCAACTGGAATTTCGAATTGGTCGTTGTGGGGGAAGATACGCCGTTTGGAAGTCTGGAAGAGGCACGACCATTTAAAAAAGAGGACATTCTGCAAGGTATTGAAGCAACTGAGAAGCTTCTTGAGTTGGGGTTTAATGAAGCTGCTCTGATGTCGGCATGGTCCACTGCAGAAGCGACAGTACGGTTGCTCATCGAGGCTGAAGGCCTCTCGCTTGACCGTTTCGATCCACCCTATATTCTCATGCAAGCGGTGACTAACGGCGTGATTTCCAGAGAAGATTATAACTTTTTGACGAAGGTGATGAAGCATCGAAACGCGCTTGCCCACGGATTCAAGACTATTGATTTCGATCCTGCTCTTGTAAAAGAGCTTATCAGTACGATTAAACGCCTGGCACAATCAACAACTGAGATATATCTGCCTAACAAGGTTGTTGAAGGAGTTTAAAGAGCAAGAGAGCAGGTGTTGAGCAGAGAATTGGACTAGGGGTTTTCTGCTTTCGCGATTTCCCACAGCGCGTCTAATTTTTCCGGGGGCACGCTGTCAAAATGCTCGCCGGCGGCAGCGAGCTTGCTTTCGACAAGCTGAAAGCGCCGGCTGAATTTGTTGCAGGCTTGGCGCAGCGCGTCTTCGGCATTGAGGCCGAGCCAGCGGCCAACGGCGACCAGTGAGAACAGCACATCGCCAAATTCGTCTTCGAGACGCCCGGGATCGGCGTCTCGGCGAGCTTGCTGCAGCTCGACCAGCTCGGAGTTGAATTTTGCGATGACCTGATCCACGTTTTCCCAATCAAACCCGGCGGTGCCGGCTTTTTGCTGGAGACGTTGGGCGCGCTGCAAAGCCGGCAAAGCCGCAGGGACGCCGTCAATGACCGAATTCTTGCCCTCGGCTTTTTTTAGTTTCTCCCAAAGCGACCTTTGCTCCGCAGCGGAATTTACCTGCATCCGGACCAATTCGTTATCTTCCAGTCGGGCCGCCTGGGTTACGCCAAACACGTGGGGATGGCGGCGAATCAGTTTTTCAGTGATACCCGCAATGACCTCGCTAAGCGTGAAGCTGGAAGCTTCACCGGCGATCTGTGCATGAAAAACCACCTGCAGCAGCAGATCGCCTAATTCCTTGCGCAGTTCATCACCATTCTGCTGATCCAGCGCTTCGAGCACTTCGTAAGTTTCTTCGAGCAGATAGGGGCGCAGCGATTGGTGCGTTTGCTCGCGATCCCAGGGGCAACCCTCCGGCGAGCGTAGTCGCGCCATAATCTCAACTAATTTGGCAAATTGTTGGGCAACAGCCATCGTTCAAATCCGGCAGAAGGTTTTTGCTTGCAGTGTTCTCGTTATTTTGAGGCTCATTAAAAAACTCAATGACTTTTTTAAAGATAAACACACTTGCAGCCGGAAACAAGAAAATTTTACATTTCACCGCGGCGCTTTACCCTTGCATTGTAATCTTACGTTTTACTCATCGGTTGTATTCCCTCAGTGAAGGGGGGTAGCGCAGACATCTTGTCTGCAGTCTGGAAGACTGCGCTACGATTTTCCCCCTGTGACTGAGGCATTACCATCGGTTTCACTTCATGCTTGACTCTTTAGCGGAATTTGGTTATTTTTATAGGTTAAAAACCGATTGCCAGCATGGGCCTTCTTTTTAAGACTGTTCCGCCTCGAAGATTCAGGTATAGGCCGCGGTATTATCATTCCGAACAGGAAGTCGATCCGGAGACGGGAAGGCGCCGGATACATTTTCGCCGGCTTTTGCGACGCCCCCGGCAGGTGAAGAAAACGCTGGTGTTGTGGATATTGGTTGTCATCGGGACGCTTTACTTTTATCGGTAGATGCGCAACGGCGTTCGCAATAACACGCCGCTGCAAATAGAGCCGGTTAAATTGGAGAAAAATAATCCTTGAGGATCGTCTGTTCCCGGTTTTTTCTTGGAAGGTCAGGTTCGTCATGTTTATCTCGGCGTTTTGGCAGAAACAATCGGGTCGCGTCGTGGCGGGGCTAAGGGGGTTATTGGCGCGCGCCGCAGCGATGTTCAGCTCGCTCGAGATCAAATTCAAATTGAGCATCAATATCGCGATCATCGTCGTCCTGGTGATTTTGACGTATAGCCTGCTGATTTTGCCCGGTCAACACCGCGTTTTGACCAAGGCCACGGACAACACCTGCATCGTGCTGCTGAAAAAGCTGAGCCAGAACGTGCGCGGCTTGATGTTGCAGAGCATCAACGATCCGGACGCGCTGGCGGAGGTGCGGGCGGAAGTCATTCGCACGCGCAGCATGGGCGTCGAAGGTTTGGAATATATTTTCGTCAAAAATCGCCGTGATTCGGTTATCGCCCATACCGGCCCGGAATGGGGAAACGGTATCTTGCATCCGGACGAAGTGACCGATCTGCTCAAAAACGAAGCCATGGTGATTCGCGAAAGCAAGCAGGTCTACGAGTATTATTACCCGATCATCATGCCGGACAAGGATCGCAAAATACCTTTGGGCTACGCTTGCGTCGGTTTTTCCAAAAGTTTTTTTGCGGAGCCGCTCAATAAAACCAAAAAACTCATCTTCACTTACGCGGCATTGGTGGTAATCGTCTCAGTGTGGGGAATATACTTTTTCGCGCGCAAGATGGTCAACCAGCTTCACGAGCTTTCCCGCGCTGCGCGCGAGGTCGGCAGCGGCAACCTGGAAGTTCACGTCGCGCCGCGCAGCCAAGACGAGCTTGGCCAGCTCACCGGCGAGTTCAACAATATGGTGATGCATTTGCGGGAGAAAGTGCAGATGCAAAAATTCGTTTCCAAGCTCACCGTGCAGATGATTCAGAACAGCGGCGGCTCTAAAATGGAGCCGCAAGAAGGCGAGCGCCGCTACACGACCATATTCTTTTCGGATATTCGCAATTTTTCGACCTACGCCGAGCTATCCGAGCCGGAGCAGATCATCAAGTTGATCAACATCTATTTCGACGTGCAAACGCAGATCATCGAGGCCAACGGCGGCGTGTTGGACAAATTCATGGGCGATCAAATCATGGCGCTTTTTCAAGGTCCGGACGGCGTCGAGAACGCCGTGCGCGCGGCAGTGGAAATTCAGCGGGCGGTGCGCGAGCTGAACAAGCAACGCGATACCGCCGGCGAGCTGCCGTTGTGGATCGGCATCGGCATCAACCATGGCATGGCGGTTATGGGAAAGATGGGATCGAAAAATCGCATGGATTACACCGTGATCGGCGACGTGGTGAACATCGCCAACCGGCTGTGCGGCCTGGCGCGCGCCGGGCAGATCGTGGTTGAATTCAGCCTGACGCGCCGTCTCAATGGGCATTACGCTTTTACGCGTTTGGAGCCGATTTATGTCAGAAACCGGATGAAGCCGGTGGATATCTGCGAGATTGATTACGACCGTGAAATTATCTTATGACCGCGTGATGCTTTTTAGCCAGTGCCAAACAACCGGACGCAAACCCACGGCGCTCACTTTCTTTTTCGTGCTGGCCTGCATATTTTTTTGGGGGCAATCGCTGCAGAGCCAAAGCCTATTCCGGAATTACGGCGGCACGGCAAGAACGACGGGCTTGGGCGGGCCGCAACTGCTCGGCCCGGTGGATGCATCTGCGGCATTGTGGAACCCTGCGATATTGGCCGGTTTGCGAGAAGTTGAATTTATTTTGGCTTCCAACCGGCCTTTTGAGTTTTCTGTAGCAGGTGCGGCGGGATATTGGCCGGCTTACGGAAGTTTTGGCCTCAGCCTGGCGCGTTTTCCCATGGCCGGAACAAACCTGGAAAGAGCGAGCGCGGCGTGGGCCTATCCGTTTGGCAACATTTTTTCACTCGGAATATCGTTGCACGGCAACCGGCTGGGCCAGGACGAATTTGCCACCGCGGCGGTCGGCGCCGTTTGGCATCCATTCGGCGAGCGCCTGCCTTTGTCCCGCGATCCCTATCCCAATTTTTTTAACGTCCCGCTGCCAACCTACCCGCTGGCGTTCTCGATACAAGCAAGTGATGTGCCGTTGGGGTATGAACGTCTGAAACCATATTACGTTGCCGGCGTCGCGGCGCGCTTGCATAAAAACGGACCGGCCCTGCTCGGCAGTTTAGCATGGCGGGAGCAGGAAACCCGGACCCGGCTCGGTGTGGCGCTGCCGGTTATTCAGAGCGTGGCGTTGTACGGCGGCCTCACCGATTTTAGGCCCAAAAACGCCGCGATCGGCGTGGCGGCTCTCGGTCACGGCTACAGCTTTGATGTGGCTTATTCATTTGCCGGCAAAAAAATTCTCACCGGCATTGCCTTTCGCCTCGGCGCGAAACCGGGCGACCGTGCGCGCCGGCATTTATCAAACGGTAAGGCGATGATCCGATCGAACAACTTCCGCCGGGCTTTAAAAGAGTTCGAACATTATTTTAGGTACGAGGCGGAAGATCTCAACGCGCAGCAGATCGCCGGGGTGCTCACCAGCCGGATTCGCGAAGACGACGACAAAATTGCCAAGCTGCTCGACGAAGCCGCCGACCATGAAAGGCGGTTCAAGTACGTCGAGGCGGCGGTGAATTATCTCAACGTTTTGCAAATCAACCGCGACCATCGCGCCGCAGCGGAGAATCTGGGGCGGCTCCAGCCCCGGCTTGATTTTTACATCTACCGCGAATACAACAAAGGCCGGCAATTTTTTGAAGACGGCAATTATCCCCAAGCGCGAAAAGCTTTTGAGAATATTCTGTTGCTGCGCAAGAATTACGCCGGCGCCCGCGACTATATCGACCGTCTCGACGATCTTCAGCAGCAAGCGGCGCAGGAAGCCTATTTGACCGGGTTGGGATATTTCAGCCAGCAAAATTTCGCCAAAGCGCTGGAGTTTTTTCAGCAAGCCGTGACGCTTTCGCCGAACCACGAAGAGGCACAGGAATATCTTGACAAGACCCAGGCCGCGCTGCAGCAACAAAAAGAGAAAATCGCCCGCCTGCTCGCCGAAGCTGAACGCCTCAGCCGGCGGCAGCAAATCAATAACGCTTATCGCACCTATCGCGAAGTGCTCGATCTCGATCCGGAAAACGAAATCGCCAAACAGCAAATGCGCTTGTTGCAAAGCCGCATCGATGCGTTCGTCGGCGAAAAATTGCAAGCCGCCAATCGCGCTTACGACCGTGGCGATTACACGCAGGCCATGGAGCTTTGCCAGCAGATTTTGGCGGTCTCTCCGCGCCAGGAAGAAGCCACGGCCCTGCAGCAGCGCATCGGGCAGTTCAACACCAAGCGCGCCGAAGAATTTGTGCGGCGCGGCCTGGATTATTTTGAGGCGCGCGATTGGAACCGCGCCGTCGGCGAATTTGACAAAGCCTTGAGCGCCGACCCCAAAAACAAAATGGCGCAGCAGAAACGCGAAGAGGCGCTCT
Source organism: bacterium (assembly GCA_050732275.1). GTDB lineage: Bacteria > Zhuqueibacterota > Zhuqueibacteria > Zhuqueibacterales > Zhuqueibacteraceae > Zhuqueibacter. The sequence continues at coordinate 399 of JBOHQZ010000063.1, read as the reverse complement.
CGCAAAGCGGCATTCAGCAGCTTCTGGAGCAGGCGCAGGTTTATTATAGCCAGAATCAATTTCTGCAAGCCAGCGAATTTTATAGAAGGATTATGGAACGCGATCCCGCTCATCCGGTGGCCCGCGTCCGCCTTGAAGAGTGCCAGCGGCAGCTCAATTCGCAGGTGGAAAAATATTTCGAGCGCGGCCTGCGGCTTTACGCGGTGGATGATTACGAAGGCGCCATCCGCGAGTGGGATAAAGTGTTGAACATCGACCCGACGCACAAACAATCTTTGGACTACAAACAGCGCGCGCGGCAACAGCTCGAGACGCTGCGCAAATTGCAGGAGTAGTTTTTAATTCCACCGCCCCAGCCTGAAGGCGTGGGGCTAAAATGTGGAATGCCGTCTACGGCCG
>JBOHQZ010000062.1:0-14588 GCA_050732275.1 bacterium | reverse complement strand
TCCCACCATCGTTCGGATGGCAATTCAATTTTTGGATAGACATTAATTACTCGTCTGGCGGTAAGCTACCAGCCGCATGTTGGGATATTCGGACATACCGCAGGTGCGCATCACTTTCACCAGCTCCGCGTAAGGCAGGTCTTTGTCGCCCTGAATCACCACTTTGCCTGAAAACTTCACTCCGTAATCGATTTCCATTTGTTTCGCTTTCGAGCTATAAAACAACAGGCGTTCCTGCAGCGGCTTGATGATGCCGTGTTCGACAACTTCGGGCCTGTTGGCAACCACGTCGTCCAGGGTAGCTATTTTTTCGTGGTTGACCAGAATGATGTTTTTGGAGACGACCAAATCCAGCCCGACTTCCCCCGGTTGCTCGATGCTTGATTTGGGCAGCGTCAAATATATGGAGGGCGAGATGAGCTGCCCGTCGGTCGAATACATTTGCAGCAGAAAAATCAACAACACCGTAAACGTGTCCAGCATCGAAGTCAATGTCAACTTGGCTTCGGGCATCTCGGTATTATGCTTTTTGATTCTGGAGGGTATAAAGGCCATAAGCACTCAGAAATAAACTTGAAAAACGTGTTCGATATGCCGGATTGCCCGCATACCGCGTTCGCTGCTTTTAAAAAACTCCCGCGCTCAATGCGACGTTGGGAAAAAGGCCGACGATTTTCTCGTCGAGGCGTATGCTGCGCGCCGCATCCATGGTGCTGACAAGAATTTGATAGCGAATTTTGGGCTCCGCTTGAATCACAATGGCATCCGGATCCGCGAACTCATTTCCCACTTTTTTCTTGATCTCGTACAGCTTTTGAGAAAGCGCGTCGAAATCGTATTCGCCATCGGCATTAACCGGAATGGCCGGCGCCGCTCCTGCAGCGCCGGTCAACACCGCGACCGCGCTCGAAATGTAAAAGCCTTTATCCGTGACTGAAACCGTCAGATCCAGAGTGCGCTTCTCCTCTTTGGGTATCGCGCTGCCGCTGCCACTGCCGGCGGCGCTCACGGCCGGCGGCAGATTCAGCTCGATCACGCCGATCTTCGCAAACTGCGCGTTGGCGAGCAAGAGCGGAATCAACACCGTCATCATATCAAGGAGAGGATTCAGATTCAATTCCGTGCTCACCTCCTTGTGATGCCGGCGAAGGGATGGTTTAAAAGCCATGGCTTATCTGTTTCCTGTGAGAAGGTTAATCAGCTTGACGGTATGTTCGTCGATCTCGTTGATGATTCTGGCCGTCTTATTGTACAACAAGGTGTAGAACATAATTGCCGGAATGGCCACGATCAGCCCCAACAAGGTGGCGGTCATGGAGGCGCTGATTCCCGCCGAGAGCATGCGCGCTTTTTCTGCGGCATCGATGCCGGCGGCCGACACCGCTTTAAACGAGAGAATAAAACCGTAGACCGTGCCCATCAGCCCGAGCAGTGTCGCCACGTTGGCCAACATCGCCAGAGAACTGGTGCGTTTTTGCAATTCAGGAATGACTTCGAGGGTGCACTCATCGACGCTGTTCTGAATGGCGCGAAAATCAACTTGCTCATTTTCCGCAACCTTTTTCAGGCTGGCGCCAACCACCTTCGGCAGGGCCTTGTGCGGAGCTGCTTCGCAAAGCGACAGCGCTTTTTTGACTTCGCCGGCGCGCACCAACTTGTGAATCTCTGACATGAACTTGGGCGCATTGATATTCGATCTGACGATGAGGAAGTGGCCTCGCTCAACGATGATGGACAACGCATAAGCGCCGACCAACAGGATTGCATACATAAAAGTACAGCCATCGTCTTCCCAACGGAAGGATTGAATAAATTCTTGCAAAAAAGCTTCCATGAAAAATCTCCTTTGCTACATGGTTGTTACGATTGAAAATATGAGGTATTTAAAATATTTCCAAATGCCGTGTTACTTGTCTTGCTTCTTTTTCTTCTCCAACATTTTCTTCAATCCTTCGAGCTTCGCCACGCGGTCGAGATCGTCGTCGAGCAGCAGTAAATCTTTCGGCACTTCCTTCAGCTCGCGGTCGAAGCTGCGCTCGACAAATTCCACTTCCTCAAGATCCGGTGTGACGCGTTTAGGAATGATATCCACGTTCGGCTTCTCGATGATCGCCTCGATGGCAATGGCCTCCAGCTCCATATCTTCTTCGGTGCCGGAGGTATCCGGTTTCACGGAGCGTGCCGTCTCGGCCGGTTTTGCCGGCGTTTTCGCCTTCACCGTATCAGTCGCCGCGGCTGGGGTATTGCTCGATTCCGTTTGCGCCGCGGCAACTGCGGGCAAAAAGCTCAGCGCGAAAATAGCAATCAATATAGGCTTCATGTTCGATTTATTGGTTGTTCGGCAAAACGCCGCGTTCAAAAATCATCATTTCTTCCCGCTTCTCTTTTTTGGCTTGCAGCTCGGCCTCGCGCTGCTCCCATCCCGGCAGTGATTTCACGAACACCACCGCCTCCAAAGCGCCGCCGCTGTTGTCCTGGTCGCGGACTTCCAGCGCGATCGTGTTCTCGCCGCTGCGCAGAAAATTGGCAAGGTCGTGAATGCGCGTACCGGGCGCTTCGCTCGCCGGCTTGTTAAATTCTGCAATGTATTCGCCGTTGACGAACAAATTGTACGAATCATCCGCCAGCAACTGAATTTGTCCCGACACCGGCAGCCCGGCAACAGTGATGTTCTTGCGGAAATAGAGCAGGTTGTTTTTCTTCGGCGCTGGCGGCGTTTTCGCCGAATCACCGGCAGCAGAATCAACTGTCGAAGCTTGGCTCATTGCAGCCGCGCTATCGCCGGACAGCCACAACCGTTGCGCGCCGTAGCCTTTGAATTGCTGACCTTCGCCGAGATTTTGTGCCGCCGGCCAATCGCCCGTGTTGAAGCCCACGTTCGTCCAGCCGGAACGATAATTCGGCGTCGCCAGCCACGTCACATCCGTCGGCGCCGAAAGCTGAGTGAGCTGCAATCCGAGCAAGCCCGCATATTTCTCCGGCTCGCTCTTCACCAGCAACAAAACGATTTTTTCCGACCAGGCATTCTCCAGCTTGTGCTTTTGCGCCAGATCGAATCCGAGCTGCAAAACTTCGGTCACTCCTTCTGACAATGAATAGTAATTGTCTTCAAACGCGACCGCGGCATCTTGCAAATCGTCGTCTTTCGCGGCGCCGTTGCCGGTGTGGCCTTGCTTGATGCGCGCCTCGAAAGCCTGGCGCTCGGCTTTCGCAATTTTCGCCAAAGAATCCATGCTCGTCGCAAACCGGTAGGCAAAAGCGAACGCCGCCTCTTCGGTTTTTTCCAGCTCGCTGCCGGTGAATTTGATCGCCGCGGCGCGCTCGAAAGTCCCGCCATGGGCCTGCACGGTGGCCTTCGCAAACGACCGCGAATAGTCGACCAGATTGCCCATCTCGTCGCGGATATCCAGCGCGCGGACGTCGCCGGAATTGACGTAGGTTTTATAATCGCTGATATCGGCTTTGTATTGCGACAGCGCCCGCCAGCTCAAGTCCGCATATTCGGCTGCCAGAATGTTCTCCGTGGTGATGATCTTCCGCCGCGATTTATCCACCCAGAGATTGTTCAAGCTGAGCGAATCCGCCTCGGTCAAATTGCGCTGGTGCGCCGTCACGATCTGCGCAATCAACGGCTTGATAAACTTGCCGAGCAATTGATGGTGAAATTCCAGCGCGGTGATTTTGTCCATGTTCTCCGGCACCGGCGCTTCCAACAATTGCTCCACCGACGTGTAATTGATCTCCGCCATGTCGTAAATCACCTCGGAGATCTTCAGCTTGCTGCGCTCGATCCAGCGTTGCGCGATGCGCAGCGTCGTGTCTTCAGCCGCCACCCGGCCGGAGGGATCAAACAGCGCCGTGTCCGCCGTCGCGTACACCTGCGCCGCTGGAATATGATAAAGCCCCGCCAGCTTGGCCAATGCTTTCGCGGCGTTTTTGTAGGCGAGCAAGGAGCGCTCGTAAAGTTCCGCCGAAATCTGATTGATTTCCTTCTTGGCGACGATGCGGCGGGCGGCATCGACTTCCGGAATCTCCTGTTCGGCCCAGGTCGAAGCGAACTCTTCGTAAGCCGCACCGATTTTGTAGGTGGATTCATACAATCGCAGCGTGCCATAAGCGGCGACCTTGGTATAATTGTCGACGATCTCGAGCAGCGCATTCTTCTTGCGCTCTTTCACCGTCTCCATTTGCGCCTGCGGCAGCTTGAAACGAACCTCGGCAAATTCGCGATATTTGATCTCGGTCAGCCGGAAGAGCGCCTCAGCCGCAAAAAATTCGTTGGCGTCGATTTGGCGCGATTCGAATGACTTGCTCTTGCCAATGGCCTTTTCGTATTCGACCTTGGCCTGGTTCGCATCATTTTTCTTTTCGTAATATTCGCCGCGGCGATAAAAGGTTTCCACCGTGCGCGGCGAGTCGGGAAATTTCTCCGCATACTCGCCGTAAACGACGTTGGCGTTATCGAGATCTTCAAGCTTCAAATGAAAATTGGCGATCTCATAAAACATGTCCGCCGCGTCTTTGGAATTGGGATAGCGCGAGACGAACGAACGGTTGACGCGAATCGCGCGCTCCCATTCTTCCGCGCGGACGTAAAACACGCTGGCGTTGTACAGATTCACCTCGGCTTTGACGCTGTCCGGCTCTTCGTTGGCAAGGCGCTCGAAGGTGAGCGCCGCGTTGCGAAAATCATTCAACGCGCCGTAGTCATAAGCCATGTTGTTCAGCGCCGGCAGATAGTGCGGCGACTTCGGGAACGTTTGCGTCAAAACCTCATAGGTTTCGACGGCCCGGCGATACTCGCGCGCCTGGTCGAACTCCAGGCCGGAATTGTGCAAAGCCAGATCCGCAAATTCCGCGTTGGGAACTTCTTCAAAAACGCGGCGATATTCTTCCGCCGCTTTCAAATGCTCGTCGCGGCTGGCCAGACCCTCGGCCTGCAAGAAAATCGATTCCGCCAGGCGCTGCTCGGCCTTGCGCACGTAATCCTCGTTCTTGCTGGCCAGCTTCAAGCGCTTGGCGACCAGCTCGGAGCTTTTGTAATCGAATTTGCCGAAGTAACTTTCCATCAATAGGTATTCCGCATATTCCGACGACGGGCTTTCGGGAAAATGCTTCAACAGCGTTTTGAAATACTTGATCGATTCGGCAAAATTATTGTTGTTGTAATACAAAGCGCCGGCTTGCGCCAAACGCTCCGCGGTCTCCCCTTCGTGCGGAAAAAGCTGGATATAATTGTCGATGGCCGCCGCCAGCTTGGCCTCGCCCGCAGTCAGGGGCTTAGGCTCAAGGCGCAAAGCCCGGCGCAGCTTACTGCCGGTATCCGCCGCCGTGCTGTCTTGCAACTTTTCCTTCATCTCACCGATGTTCAGCGGCATCACCGCCGACCGGGAGGATGAGTCGACGCCGGCGATTTCCTGGGCTAAAGCCACGGCGTTTTCCGCCGCCATCTTCTGGAACCGGCTGTTCCAATATGAATTGCTGCAGTTGATGTATTCGTCGTAAGCCTCGTCGCGCTGGCCCAGTTTGGCGTCGAGCGTCAGCGCCAGATTCCAGTGAATCTGCGAAGCCGCAGAATCTTTGGCGAAGGCGCCGAGGTACTTGCGGCTATCTTTGACGGCTTGCGCGTATAGATTGGCGTCGTCGTTCTCGTCGGCGCGCTTCAGCAAAAGGTTGACATTTTCGCGCAATCCGCGTTCGACGAGCTGGTGCGTCTTCACCCGCAGCTCGTTGTTGTTGTTGTTGTTCGCCCACCACGCCGTGCCTTCGCGATAGTCCTGGAACAAGCTGTCGCGCTGAATGTAAGCCATTTGTTCCTCGCCCATCGCCCGAAACGCTTCGGCGATTTTGGCGCGCACCACCGGCGCTTCCGCGGCATAAGGATACATGCGCAGCAAAATGCGATACGACTCGACGGCTTTGTTGTATTCCTCCTTCACGTTCATGTAAGCGTCGCCGATCTTGCGCAAAATATCGATGCCATATTGCCGGCCGCCGACGCGGTTGAGATACTCGGCGGCAGCCGTGGCGCCTTTATAATCGAGAAAAGCGATGCCGATGTACTCGATCGACTCTTCGGCCAAGCTGGGGTTGGTGATCTGGTTCTTCGGGTCGAGGCGTTGCGACCGCTTGACGTCGTCCGCCAGCATGGTGAAACACGAGATCGCTTTCGCATAATCGTTGAGCTTATAGTAACTCCAACCGAGGCGGTACAGCGCTTCGTCGTACTTGGGGCTGTCGTTATAGTTCAAAATGCGATTGTAAATCTCGATGGCGCGCTCGATTTGGTGCAAGGGCGGATTGAAATAATACTCAGCGACGCGGAAAAGCGCATCGGGCACGTAGCGGCTCTCCGGAAAATCCTGCACGAATTTTTCATACAAAGCGACCGCCTCTTCGCGCTGGCTCAAATCTTCCAGCAAAAACGCTTTGTTGTAAGAAGCGTCGTCAACCAGCTTGCTTTGCGGAAATTCGCCGATGATGCGCTGGTAAAGCTCCAGCGAACGCGAGAAATTTTTACGCGGCTCGACCGGCACTTCAGTCAGCAGACCCTTCTCATGTGCGGAGAGATTATTGGAGTATTGCTCCTGGTCTTGATTATATTTTTCGAGGGCGCTCTCGTAGTGCAGCTCGGCAAGCCGGACGATAACCTTGTCAAGAATTTTGCTCTTGGGATGGCTGGCCAGAAAACTCTCCATATCGCGGATGCCTTTGTCGCGCAAATACAATCGCTCGCTATCGAGGCGGAACCGTTCACGCTCGTAAAAATCTTTGTACGCCAGCAAATCTTCAATACTATAAGCGCGTAACACCGTATCTTTGCCCGCCTTCACCGCCGGCATAGTGGAACCGGATTGCACTTTCTCCGCCGGCGTTGTGGGAGGGTTGGTGCCGGTCTGCGCCCACAACGACTGCGGCGTCATCAGCCAAGCCGGCGCCAGGATCACCCCGGCGCAAACTGCCAAAGCGAAGACCGAAAAGTGCAAGGCGAACGCGTGCTGGGCGGAGGTCTGTGGGCAGACGCTCGTAGGGGCATTGTTGCGGCTGATTCGGCAAAGCGCGCCAGCCCAGCCCCCCTTGAAGCATCGGCAAGCCGCTTTTATGAAGAATTTGTGGAGAGGTCGTCGCATTAAATCACTTTCTTGACTAAATTATTTGTCCGCGTCTGTCCATGTCACTCGCGGTTAAAATGGATCCGGCACCGGTGCTTCGTTCGACACCGGCAGCGGCGCCGGCGGCTTCGAGGCATCGAGCAATTCCGATTCTGAAGTGTCGAAATAAGAATTGCGAAAATATGTGTCGTGCTCCAATCTATCGAGCCGCACCTGCTCGTTGAGCAATTCTTCTTCGATCTTGCGCATCTCGCGGTCGAAATCCCGCAGCAACTGTTCCAAAGAAGTTTTGCGGTCGCGCAAGATGTTGTCGATGGAAGAGATATTCTGGGAATAAAGACCGATTTTATTCTCGCGCCGGTTGATCTCCTGAAACGCGATGTCGCTCATGCCAAAGCCGGACAAATCCGCCCAATGATCGGCGTCCGTCGCCACGTCGTCGATGCTGTAGGTGGAAAGCCAGGTTTGAAAACGATCCATGCGATATTTGAGATTTCTAAAATCGTCTTGCACCGCTTTCAAGTCCAGCGCGATGTTGACGCTCCGCTTGGCGGGGGGATTCGAGATCAGCCGGTCAGCGGTCGAGAGATTTTGCTTCAAGCGCTCCTGCTCCGCCTCCATCTCCTTGAACAAATCGAGCACGATTTGCCGGCGATGCGCCGCGCCGCTTTCTTTCGTCGCCAGCGGATAATCGACGAAATAATTGACGTTCCGGATGGAGCGGTCCGCCTGATACGTCTCCAAGACCCGCACCAGGCGGTTGCGCCGCTCGATGGCATCGCGTTCCACGTCGATCAAGCCGGATTGCCTGGCCTCCGCCACCAAACGATCCAACTGTTGCAATTGCCGGTAAATGTTCTGCCGCTCTTCGGAGAAGGCGTCAACGAGCAGATCGCCGGTATTGCTGCGGTAGCCAAAACTGTAGAGCATGCCCATCAACGACTGCCGGACTTCGGAGATAATGCCGTAGAGTTGTTTGTCCTGATGTTCCAACGCTGCCTTTTCCATGCGTTCGACTTCGCCGAGCTGGGCGAGAATTTGCTCGCGCTCCACGTTGTATTCTTTGGAAAGCTCAAGCACACCGTGTGCGTGCGCGACGTAGCGCAAATTTTCCAAAGCCTTGTCCGGCTGCTCCAACAGGCGCCGGCAATGCGCCGAAAGCACCAACGCTTCGTATTGATAATTCGAAGAAAGATAATTGCCCAACACCGTACCGGTGGCGGTGATGGTTTTTTCCAAATCGCCCTTTTTCAAATACGTCCACGACAAGCCGATGAGCGTTTGATCGTAATTCTCCGCGCCGCGCGAGACCTTCACAAAATAACGGACGGCGTTCTCCAGCTCGCCACGCTGGTAATAAATAAACCCGAGCCGCATGAGCGCGTTGTTGCGAATCAACGTCGTCGTCGGGTCGGTCAACGTCAAGCCCGTGACCGGGCCTTCGGTTTCCGCGAGATATTGAAAGTGCTGCAGCGCGCTGGCCAGATTGCCGAGATTTGCCTGTACGATGCCGCGGAGATATTGCGCAGCAAAATGATAGCGCGATGCCGGCGGAATCAAGGCCAGCGCCTTTTCCGCCTCCGCATGCTTTTCCAAATTCAAAAGATAATATCCGGCAAGATAGCGGCTGCGCTCGACGATACGGGAATCAATGGGCGGGGCGCCGCTTTTGCTTTTTTGCTGCGCACCGGCTTGGGCGGAACTGTCAATCCGCTCATAATAGGAGAAGAACGGTTGCTCCCACTTGAGCGTGTGCGCGATGGTCAAAAGCCGCAACTGCGCCATGCCGAGGAATTTGGACTCGGGATAACGGCGCAGCAGGAGCTCATAGTTTTCATAAGCCGTCGGATAAAGCGCGCGCGCATAAAATGACTCGGCGCGGTAAAACATCACAGCGTCCCAATTCGTGAAATAACGGTCATAGTCCTGCATCACGGCCTCGAGCTGCAGCTCGGTCACGCGATAGCGCTCTGCCGCATAGTTCAGCAGCCCGTCGGTCAAATCGCGCTCCAGCATGCGCGCCCGCTCTTTGGCGTTGCCGGTTCCGACCAGGTTCTTTTTCATGACCGCATACTCCGCCGCGCGTGTCTCATAATCCGCCAGGCGCGCTCCGCGCCAAATTTGAAAAGTCTCTTCCAGCGTCGGCTTGTTATGCTCGTCCAAACCCAAAAGCTTTTGCAGCCGCGTGTCGAGCTGCGCGATCATGTTCCGTCGCACCGTCTCGATCTCGAGCGCGGTGTCGAGAGTGCCGGACGAGGTTTTCTCGAGCTTGTCCAGCTCGCCCAGCAGTGTGGCAATGCGTTCGGTTTCCTGCAGAAAAGAGCCGGCGAGATCGGGCGTTGCCGCCGAATCGCTTTTCAAATCCGCCACCATCGCCAAAATCTTGGTCTTCTGTTTATCCACCAGCGGCAGAATCGCCGAATCGCCTTTGGCCGACGCCACGCGCTGAAATTTCTCGAGGCGACTGTAAATACGTAGCAGCGAGTCGACCTCGACATCGTATTCTTTGATCAGGCCATTAATGTGATCTTTCGTGGCCGGCGCTTTTTTGTACAAGCCGCGATCGTCCAGCGCCGTCACCAAACGCGCCTTCAAATCCTGAAATTTTTCCACCAAATCGTAGCGGCGTTCGCGTTCCAGCGTTCGCGACAGCGCCGAGATTTCGTCGATCACTGCCAGAATCGCTTCCATTTCCGCCGTGTAGCTTTCCGTCAGCGTCTGCGTTTTTTTATAGAGCAAATCGAACCCGGCTTCGTCCTGCGCCAGGCCTTCCAACCCGCGCTGCTCGACTTCGGCGGTAATGTTCGCAATGGTTTGCAGAAGAATTACCTCCTTGTCCGCCATCTCAATGAGAAAATTTTTGGTTTTGACGTCAAGATAAAAACGCAGGCGATTTTCATAGGAAATGGGAGAGGCAGAAGCATTGGCAGTAGCAGGAAGGGCGAGCGTGCTACTGCCGCTGCCACTGCTACTTGTCGGGGCCTGGGCACGAACCGGGCGGGAGAACGCCAGCGCCAGGGACAAGGCGCAAACGCCAGCGCCTATGGCAAAGCCGAGGCGGCGGAAAAAAACGGGGCCGGCGTTATGGTGTGATTCACGCAAGCAAAGCTGTTTCCGGTGAGGGTGACCTATCCTTAGTCCACGTTGCCACATAGTTTTATCTGCTCATTTAGTATCCTACGCCGTGGCTTCCAAATTCCTCTTTTGGGGCACCGCGGCGGTGTGCGCATTCATTTTGAATAAAACCGAATAGTATATACGAACAAAGGGGCAGAATTACGTAAGCGAATTTTGGCGAAGTCAAAAAGTATTTCGCCGGCGTAACAACGCCGGGCGCGGCGGTGTTTCATATCTCTGCAATTACGGCTGGTAGCGCAGGCATCTTGTCTGCAATCAGGATGACCGCGCTACGTTTTTCAACCGTAAGCTCCCGTTGCGGTGTTTTCAATCTTTTTCTTGCAAATCTGGCCGCAGTTTTGTAAAATTGAGTTTAGCTTGAACTATACCGTCACTCCTTTCAAGTTTCTGAAACAACCAAGAGAAAAATTTATGGCCAAAATACAAACGATCAAAGTCCGCTGCAACGGCGGCGGCGAGCACGTCAACGATATCGATCTCGAAAAAATCGTCAAACCGGTCGTCGTCACACGAAGCGCCACCCCATCAAAACCGCGCGAAATTCCGGAACGTTCGGTTTTCAAGTGCAAGTTCTGCCAGGAGGGTAGAATCGTCATCACGCGCGAGATGGTGGAAGAAGCCACGAAATGAGAGAAACTTGAAGGAAAATTTCGGCCAGAGTGCACAATTTTACAGCGTTTTTGATTGAGTGAAAATGTCATTCCGAGTGCTATACTACTTCGCAGTGGCTTTTTCTGAAAGAAACTTCGTCATCGCGAGGAGCGCCTTTTGCGACGAAGCGATCCCTTGGTTTTAAGAGATTGCTTCGCTGAAAGGCGCACGAATGACCATTACAAAATAACCCTTAACGAGTATATCACCAGCCATAGCGGCGAACGCCGTTGCTGCCTCTTTTGAAGTGCTTGCAGTAAATGCCTTTGGTATGCAAAGTTACCGGTCAGCACCATTTGACTTTCAGTCATTTTTTCCGCAAGAAACCACTTGTCTTCGCGAGGCGCCTTTTGTCCCGCCTTTCGGGACTCCGTAAAGCGGAGCCGAAGCGATCTACTAACGGGCAAGGGACTGCTTAGCTGAAAGACGCTCGAGTGACGGTTTCTTAGAAGTGGCTTTCTCAAGTAAGTTTCTTGGAAGGTAACCGTCCGGACGTTTCGTAATTCGAGCAATCTCGCTGTGCAGAGCCGCCAGCATTCTCGTCTCAAACGTCGGGACGGCGAGCAGTAAAGAGGAAAATAACGCGATGATTCGAATTGCTATGGTGCGCGCTTACGAGGGCAGGTTTCTGCGCGCGCTCACCCTGAAGTCGATGGGAATGGAAATTAATACGGAGATTATTTATAAAGCGCAGTTGCTGAATGCACGGATCGCGGAGATTCCGGCGCATCTGCATTGGGAGGCCCAGCCAGCCAACGGCGTTCAACGCCAATCCCACCTCAAGATCGCGCGGCACATCGGCAAATGCCTTTTCACCGGATTTATTTTCCGGCCCGCGGCATTTTTCCTCACGCCCGGCGTGGCTGCGCTTCTCGCTTCTTTCTTTACGCTCGGGTGGGCGCTTTTCGGGTAATGGCACAATATCAAAATTTCAAGCCGTCGCGTTTGATTAAAACACGAACAGTTTTGTGCCGAAGCTCAATAAGTAACCGCCGACACTCGAGCCTTCGAAGCCGCTTTTTCCCTCGAGGCCGGCGGAGGTCACTTCGATCTCGAAATCCAACGAGGCGAATTTGCTGAAACGATATTCCAATCCGCCATCCAGAAAGAATCCGCTGGCGCTGCGCTTGCCCGGATCGCGGCCAAAAACGCTCACCGTGCCGGTCTCTTTGATGTTGAAAAACGCGAAGCCAAAGCCGAAAAAGCTGATCAGTTTACGGTCGCCATACGAAAGATAACGCACGCCGGCAGTATACCAATTTTCCTTCCAATTCTGCGGCTGCGGAACGCCGTTGACGTCGGCGCTGCCGTCCTTTTCGAAATGCCGGTATTTGACAGCAAGATAATAAGGCACGCGGATTTTCAACAAACCCGTCGCGCCGAGGGTTACCCCGCTGCGTTTCTCATAAACCCGGGTGAAGCCGTCATAACTGACGCGAAAAATTCCAGCGTCGCCGCCGATAATGAGGCGATCGCGGCCATCATCACCAAACCGCTGCGCCGATGCCGTGACTGTCCACAGCAGCAGGCAGATCAAACTTAGCTTTGTGCGCACATTTCCTCCCGTTCCGTTTTTTGATTGCAACCTTTTTCAGATTGCCGGTGTCTTAATGATAGAAGCTGAAGTTAGTGAACCGATTTGAACTCGAAAAAAAGTATTACAGCAGGGATAAATCTGCAGGTGTGGTCATGGTTTCGACGATCATCGTAATTTTTTTAGCCAGTACAGTGATTTTGTGGAATGCGCCGTTTTCAATCAGGCCGATTCTCCGCCTGGCACAACGCCGCTGGCGCCGGGTTTTATTGGCTGCCTTGCTGATCGCACTGGGCGCCGCCGAGACCCACACCGCAACCCCTTCCAGACAGGCCGCCGATTTGGGCAACAAAAAACATTGGGAGCCGTGCAAAAAGGGTTGAGAGAATCTGCACTTCACAAATAGTTTGCCACGAGAAGACTTCCGGCCACCGGGGAACCGCCGCAAAAGTTTTTAAAAAACCGTGGTCTTGCCTTCCGCTTCCACATTCATTTTCTTGGCTGCCGTTGCCGGCTTGCGGCGTTGATGAAAGAACCAACTGCCAAGAACGATTCCACCGGCGTCTGCGATTGCATCAGTCCAATCCATCACACGGCCGGGAACGAAATACTGATGAATTTCGTCGGTAATTCCATACAACGTTCCGATCGTGATGGCGAGCCACAACGCTTTGCGGGTGCTGCTGCCGCGCCAAACGATGGAGCGCATCAGCAGCCATCCCAGCGGCATATAAGCCCCAAAATGATGTAGCTTGTCCTCCCATTCAAAGACGTGCAACGGCGGTGAAAGATCGGGTATCGACGACAGAATAAACAGCAACGCCGCCCAAACAATTGTCAAAACATAGCGCGACCACGAATCCTTCATCAATCCGTCCCTTCCACAACCGGCGCTTTTCCCAAGACTTGTTCAACCGTCATGACTTGCACCGGACCGAGGTTGAGCGCGCGCACGCCCTTTTCAATTTTCGCGCGATCACCGACGACGATGACGGCGGCTTTTTCAGGATCGAGATATTTTTTCGCCACGCGCACAACGTCATCTTTGGTGACGGCGAGTATGCGCTGGACATAATTGTTGAAATAATCATCCGGCAAATCGTAAATCACCAGTTCGGCCAGTTGGTTGGCAATCTGTCCGACGGATTGGAAATCTTGCGGAAATCCCAATGCCACGTAATTCTTGCCGCGCGTCAGCTCGCCGTCCGAAACCGGTTGGAGAATTCCATTAAGTTCTTTCATAAATTCGACGAGCGCGGAATCCGATGTTGAAGTTTGCACCGCGGCCGCGGCCAAAAACGGCCCGGGTAAGGGGCGAAAATCAAAGTACGAATAAGCGCCATAAGAGTAGCCGTGGGTTTCGCGCAAATTCTGGTTCAGCCGGGAAGTGAACGAACCGCCGAGAATGGTGTTCATCACCACCAACGCATAATAATCTTCGGTCAGGCGCGGCACGCCGATGCGGCCGATGCGGATTTCCGATTGCTCCGCGCCGGGCTTGTCCACCAGCCACACCTGTCGTTTTTGCACCTGCGCCACGCCCGGCCAAGTCGACGTTGGAATTTTGCCGGCCTCCCATTTGCCGAACGCCGCTTCGAGCTTCGGTAAAATAGCGTTTGCCGTCATCTCGCCCACCACGATGAGTGTCGCGTTGTTCGGGCGAAAATAAGTGGAGTAAAAGTTTTTAAGATCGTCAACGCGAAAACTCCGTAGGCTTTTCTCATCGCCAATCGACGGCAATCCATAAGGATGCTTCTCGCCGTACAACGTGCGGTTGAAAATCACCGAAGCAATGGTTTCCGGCTGATCGTGCCATTGCGCCAAAGTGGTGAGACGTTGCTTGCGCTGCCGGTTCAGCTCTTCCGGCGCAAAGGTGGGACGCAACACCACGTCCGCTATCAATGCGAGCGCCGAGTCTAATTTTGACAGTGGCGTATTCAAGGTGATTGCGGAGGTGTGCCGCCCGGCTCCAGCCGCAAGATTGGCGCCGAGGAAATCAATCGCATCGGCCAATTGCAAAGCATTACGTGAGCCCGCGCCTTGGTCCAGCATCGCCGCCGTCATGCTGGCCAAGCCATTTTTTCCGGCGGGGTCCATTGTCGCTCCGGTCTTCAGCAGCAAATCGATTTGCACCAGCGGCGCACCGCGTTTTT
>JBOHQZ010000061.1:0-14664 GCA_050732275.1 bacterium | reverse complement strand
AAGAAACCCCGAGCTTCTTCGCCAATGCAAAAGTGGCCGGCATCGTCTCATTAAATTCTTGATCCAGTTTTGCCGCGTCGTCGATTGCGCCTTTGCAAGTGCCCGGCGACAGCGCGGTGTAGCGAATGCCGAATTTAGCTTTGAGCTTCAACAGTTCGTCCACTGTTGCCGGAGTTATCGCCGGAACCCGCGCCTCTCCCACGACGCGCAGCTCGTAATCCATAATGCCCCAACTCACGCCCAGCTCAATCGCCTCGCGAACATTGGGACTGATTTCATCCGTGACAAAACCGATACGCATAAGTTTCTCCGAAATAGTTTTGCAAGATAAACATTCTCCGCTTTGGCACCGGGCCCCAATTCGCATTGCGCAATGACGCCGTCATTTTCATACTTCTTTATTCATTCGACGCCGCTTTGGGGTTTTAGCGTTTTTCCTCGGTCGTTCAACCAACTTCTCGATTACATATTTTGCCGGTGCGAACAGGGAATGCAGCGCTTGCTGGAATCCCTCAAAAATGTCGAGGCTGCGGATGGGCCGGATCACACTGATGACGTGCGCGACGGATTTGGCTTCAGGCTCACGAACATATCGCAAGGCCCAGAAAGTTCCCACGCGCAATAACGCCGCCAGGAAAAAAAGAAAATGAAAATGCGCCCAGTGAAATTCTCCCAGTGTTAAATTCCATTCGGCAAAGACGAGCGCGAGGCCGCCGCCGATCAGCGGCGCAATCATCGCAGCGATGCCAACTACGGTTCCATCGACCGCGATATAATTCGTCCGCCGATCTGCCGGAGCGATCTTGTAGACCAGATTGGGAATCGCAATTGCATTGCCCGCATCGAAAACGCCAAAGAGATGGAGCAGAATGTAGAGCCAGAATGTGTTCGGTGTTGTAAAAATCCATAGCAGCGCAAAAATCGTTTTTCCCGCCATGCAAATATACAAAATCGGCTTGTTGCCGAACTTATCCAGAAACTTGCCCCACGGTTTGAGCGCCAGCAAATTGGTGAGCGTCGCCAGCATCGCCATGGCTGCGACAAAAGTGAAGCTCAATCCGGTTTGCTTCAGCATATAGACGCCGTAAAAAGCTCCGGCGATGCCCATTGAAAGATCATAATTAATTCTGAAATAAAACAAACGCCGGAAATTCTGATCCCGAAACGGGATTTTCAGCGATTGCCAAAAGGTTAGTTGCGCGGCGGGCTTGGCAAAAGGCGGATCGTGCATTTTGTTGATGATCGCCACCGCCCATAGCCCGAAAACAATGCCGCCGGCAATTAACACCACAAAGCTGTGGGTCGCAGGGCCGATTTCACGCGCGTTCCACCAGTCGATAAACTTTCCGGCAGCGACGCCCAGCACCACGCCGACCGCTCCGGCGGAGAGATTGCGTTGGGCGAAGAATCTGCCCCGCACTTTTTGCGGCACCATGTCCACCAGCCAGGAAATCCATGGCACCAAGCTGAAAATTCCGAGTCCGGAGGCCACGGCGATGAGAATGAGCAACGGCCAGATTCTGTACGAAGCGAATGGCTCGAAACTGATAAACGCCAGGCCGCAGATTAGAAACCATACCAAGCGCGAGGCGGCGGCAAATTTTATCGCCATCGCTTTGCGATTGCCGTTGCGCTCGAGTGAACGAAAGGCGCGCACTTGCAGTAAGTTGGCGCCGACTTGAATGGCGGCGATCAACCCGATGACGAAGGCGTTAGCGCCGAGCGCCAACGCAAAGCCGGTAAGCACGACCCCGCCGGTAAAGACACTCATAATGCCGGTGAGTCCGCCCTCCCAGATGGAATATTGCATGCTGCGATGAAGGTGCGGCGGAATATTTGGCTCGGAAACAGAAATGTCAAAATGAAACGGCGAGAGCTTTTTTAGCATGAAGTTGGTTTTATATAACGGGATTTGGGCGGCCTGTTTTCGATTATCGACACTTTCGTTTATTTCGCAAATACTCAAATAATTTAATGGATAATTGGCAAGATCGCAAGGGCTTTTGTACGCGCCCAACGATGCAAGCGAAGTCAGGCTTAGACGATTACAAATATTGTTCTTTGACCAAAAATTTCTTATCTTTGAGTATGACCGGCAAGTCAGTGGAAAATTCAATTTAACGAAAAGAGCTTGTGCTAAAATTAAAAATTAGTCGATAGAAGAGTAACGCGTGTCGATAACCCAGCCGCAGCTCTTGACAATCCAGTAGGCTTTTTTTATTTTGATGACATGGACCCTGAAAAACAAAATACGGCAAAAAAACATCTGCTGCTTTTGGCATTCGGCGTTCTGGCCGTTCTGAGTGTTTTAGCGCTCACCACTTCGTCAAATCGATCGGCTCCGCTGCTGCCGGGGGATCCGACTCATCAACAAATAGGAAAGGTGCAAGAATGTCTAAATTGCCACGCCAACGACGCCACCGCCGTCCGGCCAATGAAACACCCGCCGCAAGCGAACTGCAGCTTCTGTCACGGCAAGAAATAAAAACCGATCACTTCGACGCTGCAGCACGTGATGGCCATAAAGATGGCAAGCACGTGGCGGGTGAGAATAAGCGAATGCGAGGATTGGTGCGCCAAATTTTGATCGAGCTTGGCGAAGATCCCGAACGCGAAGGCTTGTTGCGCACCCCGAAACGCGTCGAGCGTGCCCTGCATTTTCTCACCGCCGGTTATCAGCAAGATATTGCTGAGATTCTCAATGGCGCCATGTTCGAGGAAAAATATAACGAAATGGTGATTGTAAAGGATGTCGATTTCTACAGCCTGTGCGAGCACCATCTGTTGCCATTTTATGGGAAATGTCATGTGGCTTACATTCCCAACGGCAAAGTAGTTGGACTTTCGAAGATTCCGCGCATCGTCGACATGTTTGCACGGCGGCTGCAATTGCAAGAACGTTTGACGACGCAGATAGCGAAGGCCTTGATGAAAGCGCTGAAACCGGATGGCGTGGCGGTGGTTACTGAAGCCCGCCATCTGTGCATGATGATGCGCGGCGTGCAAAAACAAAATACTGTTGTCACCAACAGCGCGCTGCTCGGCGTTTTTCACGACGACCGCGCCTGCCGCGAGGAGTTCATGCAGCTCATCGGGCATCGGCAGATGGGGTGAGGCATATGGTTTTATATAAATGAACATCACGGACACGAACTATCTAACGAGTAGATTGGAGGTAACCAATGGAGCATAAGTATCGAGTTTCATTCCGTATCGGTGATGCAAGCTTTGATCTGGAAAGCACGGATCTAACATGGCTTGAAACCAAAGAGAAAGACTATGTGGCCAAGTTGTGGGAAAAGGCCGGTCATCTCATCAAATCTACGCAACACAATGATCACCCTAAGACCGCCTTTCTTCCGCAAAATTTGACCATAAATGAATTTTACAAAAAATACATCAAAACCAATAAAATAACCGCGAGGCCCGACATTGCTGTGTTCTTTGTTTATTATCTGGAGAAGATTCTCAAAAAGGAGATTATTAAAACGGCGGATGTGGTTCAGTGTTTTGCGGACGTTTCTTATCCCAATTATAGCAAGTTTGATATCGGCGATATACTTAACGAAGCCAAACGCAAAGCGCTATTGAATTATGTGAACAACAATTGGTTGCTCACGATCACGGGCGAAGTCTATGTGCTTAATAACATTACCGGTGAGAATCAATGAGGCGCCAGCGGAAGATCGAATTACTTCCGCAACTCGTTGAGTCGCTCGTTGGTGACGCCAGGGATGTATTTCTTCTCTTCGTTGATCTATGTGGATCAACCGAATATAAAATGTATTGCAGTACGCAAGGCCAACCTGACTCGACTTGGATATTGCGGCAACTCATATTTCTGCAAGGAGCGGCGGCCCTTGTCAAGCAGTATCGTGGTGTAGTTGTGAAAACAATTGGAGACGAGCTTTTTGCATATTTTGAATCGACAGCCGATCCTGAAAATGTTCTAAAATGCGCCATTGAAATCATACAGGGCTACGAAAATTTAAAAGCTTATCAAGGAAAAGCCAAGCTCGAAGCTAGGGTGTCGATTGATGTTGGCCTCGCTTACAATGGTTCTATCCTCGCTTCAGTTTCTTTCGATCCAATCGGCTCTCCGGTTGATCGCTGTGCTCGGTTAAATTCCATTGGCAAGAAGAATGAAATAGTTTTCTCGGAGGATTTTCTAGTATTGATGGAAGCTAAACTATCCTCTCAAGACTTCAAAGCCAAATACGGTTATAGAACTCATTCAAAGAAATTAAAGGGGTTCGGAAAAGTTAAATTCTACAGCATTTTTGCGAAATAATAATAAAGCTAAGATCTAGGAGGCAGTCCCATGAAACTCACATATCTAAGCCATTCGTGTTTCCTTTTAGAAACCGGCACGCATCGCTTGCTCATCGACCCGTTTCTCTCCGGCAATCCCAAAGCGCCGGTGAAGCCGGAAGCGGTGAAGTGTGATTTCATTCTCATTTCGCACGGCCACGGCGATCATGTCGGCGATGCAGTGGCGATTGCGAAACGCAACAACGCCACGATCATTTCCAACTACGAGATTGCGACGTATTGCGGCAAGCAGGGCGCGAAGGCGCACGCCATGCACATCGGCGGCGGCCACAACTTTCCGTTTGGCCGCGTGAAGCTCACGATTGCGCATCACGGCTCGGGCTATCAGACCGACGAAGGATTTCTTTACCTCGGCAATCCGGTGGGATTTCTCATCACCACCGGCGGCAAGACGATTTATCATTCCGGCGACACCGGCTTGTTTATGGACATGCAGCTTATCGGCCAGATGAATCGTATCGACGTGGCGCTGCTGCCGATCGGCGACAATTTCACAATGGGCATCGACGATGCGGCGAAGGCGGTGGAATTTCTCAAGCCACAAGTGGCGATTCCGATGCATTACAAAACTTTCGAGGTGATCGACGCCGATCCGCACGAGTTCGCCCGCAAAGCCTCGGCCACCGGCGCACGCGTCGAAGTATTGGACATCGGCAGAAGCTTTGAATTCTAAAGCGTGAAACGTAAAGCGTAATGCGTAACGAATTGCCGTTTTACGCATTACGCTTTACGTTTTTTTCTCTTATGCCCTCAGCCAAAAAGTTAGCCGTCATCGGCGATCCGATTTCGCATTCATTGTCGCCGGTTCTACAGAATTTTTTGATTCGACATTTCGCGCTGCCTTTCACTTACGAAGCTCTGCATGTTCGTTTGGCTAATTTGCCGGCCATGATACAACGCCTGCGCGACGGTGAGTTTCACGGCATTAACGTCACCATTCCGCACAAACAAGCGGTGTTGCCATTGCTCGATGAGATTGAGGAAACGGCTGCTCGAATCGGCGCAGTGAACACGATTGCAGTTGATAATGGAAAGCTATTGGGTTATAACACGGATGTGATCGGCTTCAGGCGTAGTCTCGAAGCCGCGAATATATCAGTGGAGGGGAAGACTGTACTCGTTCTCGGCGCTGGCGGCGCTGCGCGCGCTGTAGTGTTCGCGCTGCTGCAGGCGCTGGCGGGGAAAATTTTTTTGTGCAATCGCAGCAAGGCGCGCGTCGAAGAGCTGATGACGACTTTAGCAAAATACGCGGCAGATGGCCGACTGCAAAATGTGCCGTGGCTGAATCGTAACTCCTGGATAGCGGCAACCGCGCCAGAAGTCATTGTCAATACCACGAGCGTCGGCATGCACCCGCAGATTCACGAGTCGCCGCTGTCGAATCACGTTTTCACACTCAATCAAGTAGCGGTTGATCTTGTTTATAACCCGCTGCAAACAGCTTTTTTGCAAGCGGCAATAGCAGCGGATGCAAAGACGATAAACGGCCTCGGCATGCTAATTCACCAAGGCGTCGCCGCGTTGGAGCTGTGGAGCAAAACGCCGTTGGATATTCGCGGGATTTATTCTAATTTAGAGAACGAACTGCGAAACGCACTGAAGTAAGTTCGATCAGCAAGCAACGAACATCCAGCAACAAGCAACCAGATAGCATGAGCCATCTACGATATTTTACCGCCGGCGAGTCGCACGGCCAAGCGCTTGTTGGTATATTAGAAGGTATGCCGGCCGGTCTCGAAATCGATGAAGATTACATCGCCGTGCAGCTTCATCGCCGGCAACAAGGCTACGGCCGCGGCGGCCGCATGCGCATTGAAAAAGATCGCGCCAAAATTCTCAGCGGCGTGCGGTTTGGCAAGACACTCGGCAGCCCCATTTCTCTGCTCATCGAAAATCTCGACTGGAAAAATTGGCAGGATAAAATGGCTGTTACTCCATCTGCCCAGCGCGCGGATATTTCCAAAGTCGAGATTCCGCGCCCTGGCCATGCCGATCTTGCCGGCGCGATCAAATACGGCTTCGATGACATCCGCAACGTGCTCGAACGCGCCAGCGCGCGAGAGACGACGATGCGGGTGGCTTTGGGCAGCATCGCCAGAAAATTTCTTGAAAATTTTGGCGTCGTCATCGCCAGCCACATTTTGCAACTGCACGAGGTGCGAAGCCGTTTCTCGCTGATTGATTTTGGCAAGCCGGACAGCCCGTTCGATTTCTCTGCAACCGAATTGAATGCGCGCGCCGATGCCTCGCCGGTGCGTTGCTTGGATGCCGAGGCAGAAAAACAAATGATCGCGCGCATCGATGCCGCCAAAGAGAAGCGCGACACTGTTGGCGGCATTTTTGAAGTCGCGGCATTCAATCTTCCCGTCGGCCTCGGCAGTTATGTGCATTGGGATCGCCGCCTCGACGCCCGCATTGCCGCTGTGATGATGAGCATCCAGGCCATGAAAGGCGTGGAAATCGGCGACGGTTTTGGCGGCGCCACACGATGGGGGAGTGAGGTGCATGATCGCATTTATCACAATACCGAACACGGCTACCATCGTTCATCCAACAACGCGGGTGGACTGGAAGGCGGCGTCACGAATGGGCAACCGCTCGTCGTGCGTGTAGCAATGAAACCGATCTCCACGCTCATGCAGCCATTGGACTCGGTGAATATTCGCACCCAAGAAGCGACGCCAGCACACATCGAGCGCTCAGATGTTTGCGCGCTTCCGGCTGCCGGCGTGATCGGCGAGGCGATGCTGGCGCTTGTGATCGCGGATGCGGTTTTAGAGAAGTTTGGCGGTGATTCGATGGATGAAATTCGAGGGCGGCTTTTAGCAAAATGACGGTTTTAAAAAAAGAGAAATAACCAACGGATAAATTAAGGTCAGCGGATTAAACAATTGTCTGTCTTAATTTATCCGTTGGAGAATTTTTTACAGGGCTTCGTTGTTGCAAGATATCTGAGCATTCAAGTGAATAAAATTTTTCTGATCGGTTTCATGGGCTGTGGCAAGAGCACGATTGGCCGATTACTCGCGAATCAACTCAATTGGAATTTCATCGATCTCGACGAGCGGATCGTGGCCCACGAACAAATGCCGATCGAGCAAATTTTTGCCGTACATGGCGAGCCGTATTTTCGCGCTTTGGAACTGGCCTTGCTCGAACCGCTGCGTTCTCACGAGAAAATGGTCGTCGCGCTCGGCGGCGGCACGCCGGCGCAAGAAGCGGCCTGGTCGGTTCTGCGCCACGGCTTGACGATTTATTTGCGTTGCCATCCCGACGAGCTTTTTCGGCGCTTGAAAGATGATCACCAGCGCCCGATGCTCGGACGTATGCCGCCGTATGAGCGTTTGTTGCAGATCAAGAACTTGCTCACGCTGCGCGAGCCGTTCTATTGTCGGGCCGACTTCACCGTCGACAGCTTCGCCGAGCACCCGCCAGCAGAAACCGCGGCGATCGTGGCGCAGCTCGTGCGTGAGAGCGTGCTCGAGAAATCTGTAGTTTTGTAAACAAGAACAACGAATTGCTCCGCCGAAGATCACCGAAGTCACCGAGTTTCGCCGAAAAAAGCTTTGTAAAACTTTTAATTAATTTTCCCAACTAACCACAGCAGGAGGGGTTATGGAAGACATTCTTTACAAAGAACTCTCTGATAAAATCATCGGAGCCTGTATCGAAGTGCACAAGCTGATGGGCTCGCATTTCGGCGAAAAAATTTATGAAGCGTGTGTGCAGCGGGATCTTCAAAAGCAGGGTCACATTACGGAAAGGCAGAAATGGGTCGACATCTTTTTTAGAGGAGAAATGCTCGATGAAAAGTATCGCATCGACATGCTGGTTGACAATAAGATTATTGTCGAATTCAAGACCGTGCCGGATCTGGACGATTCTCAAGTTCGGCAGATACTTTGCTATTTGGAAGCCACGATTTACGAAGTTGGATATGTCGTCAATTTCTCTCGCGAGCGTTTGCAGTTTAAGCGTTTCATTTTAGAAAATGACCGCAAAAAATATAAACCGCAAATCATCGCAAATTGAAAAAATCGGCGAAACTCGGTGCTTTCGGCGTCGCTCGGCGGAGAAATTAAATTCGCCGAAGATCACCGAAGCCACCGAGAATCGCCGAAAAAGCCTTTCTTAAAAAATATTCTGAATTCAACGATGCGACGCATTCTTTTCATCAACGGCCCTAATCTCAATTTGCTCGGCGAGCGCGAGCCGGAAATTTACGGGCTTTCGACGCTGCCGCAGGTCAATGAGCAAATTACGGCTTTCGCGGCGAAATGCCAGGTCGAGCCGGTATTTTTTCAATCCAATCACGAAGGCCACATCATCGACTTTTTGCACACGCGTCGCCGCGAGGCGGTGGGAATCGTGATCAACGCCGGCGCTCTTACTCATTACAGTTACGCATTACGAGACGCCCTCGAGTCCGTGCAGTTGCCAGCAGTGGAAGTCCATCTCTCCGATATTCACCGCCGCGAAGCGTTTCGCCATATCTCGGTGATTCGCGAGGTTTGTTTGACACAGATCTCTGGCCTCGGCGTGGAAAGTTATCGTCGCGGCTTGGAAGTCGTGCTTGGTTTTCTAGGTCGCAAGGAGCTACAGCAATTTTTGCGGGAAACCAAAAGCGCCGACGCCGCGTATCGTCAATGTATCAAAATTCTCATGCGTGATTTTCCCAAATACGATTGGGCCGGTATCTACGTGGTGGAAGGCGAGGAGTTGGTGGTGCATAATTATCTCGGCGCGCCGACGCCGCATACGCGCATTCCAATCGGCCAGGGCATTTGCGGTGCCGCGGTCGCCGAGGAGCAGACGATCATCGTTCCCGACGTCAACGCCGATCCGCGTTATCTCGCGTGCAGCCTTGAAACCAAATCGGAAATCGTCGTGCCCATACAAGGCCGACGCATATATGGTGAAATCGACATCGATAGCCACACGCCCGATGCGTTTCATCACCACGATCGCGAGATGCTCGAAGGCATGGCGCTTGATCTAGCGAAGTTTTTAGATCGGCAAAAGCCAACATAGCTGTTTTGTCACTTTTGCCGAGTAACGAAAGAATGTCACGCCTTTTGTCATTTTAGCATATAAGCAAGCGAGTTTAGAACAAATCTAAATCAAATCTAATTATGGTGACATTTGCTCACCGGTTTTAAACCTTCAGTGGGGACGTAACTTCATAAAACGGAACCTAACATCTAAAATAAGTTTGGTACGTACTTTGTTATAAAATTTAACAAACTGTATTGTCTTTATTGACAAAGCCGACAACTTATCGAGCCTGCTGCGCCTGCCATTAGGAAAATGGTTGAAAGAGCGGGGCACCCCTAGATTCGTTGCCAGTCTGGTTTCAACGATATTACTTATGGAAAAGTTTATGAGTAGCGAAAAGCACGAAAGTGAAACGATGGAATTGAGCATACCGCAGATCCTGCCGCTGTTGCCGTTGCGCAATACCGTTATTTTTCCTCAACAAATTTTGCCGCTGTCAATCGGCCGTGAAAAATCGGTTCGGCTCATCGAAGATGCGATGCGTGCCAACCGGCTGATTCTCGTCGTGGCGCAAAAAGACGGGCGCGTTGATGATCCGCAAACGGAAGATTTGTTCCGCTGGGGAACGATCTCGCTCATTATGAAGGTGTTCAAAATGCCGGATGGCACGCACAGTGCCATGGTGCAGGGCATTGCGCGCGGGCGGATTTTGGACTTCGTACACAACGAGCCGTATCTGAAAGCCGCGGTGCAGCCCTATCTCGAAGAGAAGGCCGAGGGCATGGACGTCGACGCGATGGTGATGAATTTGCGCGGGCAATTTCAGCGCGCCGTCGAGCTGGCGCCTTATCTCACGCCCGAACACGCGATGTTGGTGATGAACACCGACAGCCCCGGCCGCTTGGCCGATGTGATCGCGTGGAATCTCAATTTGCAGATGAACGACAAGCAGGAGATTCTCGAGCTGACCGACGTGCACCAGCGGCTGGAAAAAATCACGTACTACCTGAGCAAGGAATTGCAGATTCTCGAGCTTGGCAGCAAGATTCAAAGCGAGGTGCAGGGCGAAATCTCCAAAAATCAGCGCGAGTATTATTTGCGCGAGCAGATGAAGGCGATCAGGCGCGAGCTTGGCGAGGAAGAAGACGAGCGCGGCGAGATCAACGAACTGCGCAAGCGCTTGGAAGAAGCGAACCTGCCCGAGGAAGCCAAAAAAGTTGCCGAGAAAGAATTGGAGCGCCTCGCCAAGATTCCGCCGGCGGCGGCGGAATACACGGTGTCGCGGACTTATATCGATTGGCTGATCGAGCTGCCGTGGAGCAAGGGCACAGATGACAATCTCGACGTCAATATGGCGCGGCAAGTGCTCGATGAAGATCATTATGATTTGGAAAAAGTCAAGAAGCGCATTCTTGAGTATCTTGCAGTGCGGCAACTGAAGGCGGATATGAAGGGGCCGATCCTGTGTTTCGTCGGGCCTCCCGGCGTCGGCAAAACTTCGCTCGGCCGCTCGATCGCGCGCGCGCTGGGCCGCAAGTTCGTGCGCATCTCGCTTGGCGGCGTGCATGACGAGGCGGAGGTTCGCGGGCATCGCCGGACGTACATCGGCGCGTTGCCCGGCCGCATCATTCAGGGCTTGAAGAAGGCCGGCTCGAACAATCCGATCTTCATGCTCGACGAGATCGACAAAGTCGGCGCAGATTATCGCGGCGATCCCTCTTCGGCGCTTTTGGAAGTTCTCGATCCGGAGCAGAATTTTTCCTTCAGCGATCATTATCTGGAAGTGCCGTTCGATCTTTCCAAAGTGATGTTCATCGCCACGGCAAATTTGGAAGACCCGATTCATCCGGCGCTGAAAGACCGCATGGAAGTGATCGAGCTGCCCGGCTACACGGCCGAAGACAAAATTCGCATCGCGGAAAAATTTTTGGTGCCGAAGCAATTGGAGGCGCACGGCCTGAAGCCGGAGCTGCTCACGTTCGAGAAGGAGGCGATCGAGCATCTTATAACTTCGTATACCCGCGAGGCCGGCGTGCGCAATCTCGAGCGCGAGATCGCCAATGTTTGCCGCGGCGTCGCGAAAGAAGTGGTGGAAGCGAAGAGCAGCGGCGTTACAAACGGCGCCACCCACATTGTCACCAAAGATGATTTGCACAAATATCTCGGCGTCGTCAAATATTTTTCCGACGTCAAAGAGCGCACGCGCCGCACCGGCGTCGCCACCGGTTTGGCGTGGACTGCGGTCGGCGGCGATATTCTCTTCATCGAAGCCACCAAGATGCGCGGCAAAGGCGGTTTGACGCTGACCGGCTCGCTGGGTGATGTCATGAAGGAATCGGCGCACGCGGCGCTCTCCTACATCCGCAGCAAAGCCAAGCAGTACGAGATTGACGAAGATTTTCTTGACAAACTCGATATTCACATTCACGTGCCGGCGGGCGCCATTCCGAAAGACGGCCCGAGCGCCGGCGTGACGATGTTCACGGCGTTGATGTCGCTCCTGACGGATCGCACCGTTGCCAACGACGTGGCGATGACGGGCGAGATCACGCTGCGCGGCCTGGTGCTGCCGATCGGCGGCGTCAAAGAGAAAACGCTGGCGGCAAAACGCGCCGGCATCAGCAAAGTCATTCTGCCGGAAAAGAATCAAAAAGATCTGGAGGAGATTCCCGATCACGTGCGCGAGACGATGCAGTTTTTCTTCGTGAAGGAGATGGACGACGTCATCAAGCTCGCGTTGAGCCGGAAGCCAAAGATGACCGGCGCCGAAGCGATCATTGAACCGTCGCCGCAACAACCCCAGCCGGCAATGGCGTGACGTAACACAGACGGCTCGTCTGTTAGTTTTGTATAACCTAAACTTAGCGATTCGAGTTTTGTGGTTAAACTAAAAGGTTTTATTTCGAACGCAAATCGTTCAGTTTAGGTTTAAATAAAAAAGGCCGAGAATACTGTCTCGGCCTTTTTTATTCACTATGACGGGTGTACAAACATACATTTGAATGATCAGCTCAAAATAACGAGCGTGGGGCATTATCTCCGCATCTTCCCGGCCCAATAGGATTTCAATGCCAATATCCCAACCACCAGCAATAACCCGAGAAGAATTTTGGCGCCGGTTGCAAAAGGCAACCCCATCGTCGTCAAAGCTCCGGCGGTAAAACCAGCAATGCCTTCGCCGCCCATGACGCCGGCCGCGATCAATAATCCCGTGTGATAAGCATGTGGATATTGCTTATCCATGACCATGCGAATGATCGCGCCGATGGCCATCGGAATCGCCAGACCCATGCCCAGAAACAAGCCGATGCCCAGCGGCATCATTAGAATTTTGTTGCGGTGCTTTTTCGGCAGGAAGGCATTGGCGATTTCAAATAGAAATGCGAAGCCAAGCCCGGCGAGAAACACGTTTGGATATTGAAAGCCGAAAATACTGCCTGCGACCAAGCGCGCCTGTGGTGCCGGCATGAGTGGCGTGAAAAGCTGATCGGCAAAACTTTTTTTAATCAACGCGAGCACGAACGGCGCGGCAAGTCCGGCGGCAATAACGGCAATCAAATCCACTTTGACAATATCCGTGAATCTCGTGCCGACGATTTGCGCGGATTTGTAATCATGGCCAATGTCTCCGGCCACCGCGCAGGCCACGCTGACGAAGGCAACGATCATGAAAGAGGCGAAGGGGCTGAGCGTCATGGCGAAAGAAGAATAAATGAAGGCAATAACCAGGCCGATAAAAATTCCGAATTGTTCCAAAGGATCGATGTTCGTCTCGCCGGTCATGCGCGCCGCGACGGCCACCATAACCCAGACGCCGAGCACCGTTAGACATGCGGCCAACGACGGCACGCCCGCAAGTATCAATGTTATTGCCGACAGCACGGAAAGCAGCGGCAAAAGAAACCAGTAGCGGCGATCGCTGCGCAGCAGCGGCAGAAATATGATTTTGAAGCGTGGCATGATGTAGCTCGCAAAAAAGCCGAGGCCTGAGCCGAGCACCATGCCCATGCCCAAGTTCTGCGTCCATGCAATTGCCGAGGCGGAGGGGAATTGCCGGCTCATTAAAATGGGAATAATGAACAGCCACCCGATGATCGCGCCGCCAAGCCAAGAGAAGCCGGCCTTGGTACCGAGAATATAGCCGCTGCTAATGGCCAATGGCATCGGATAAAATCTGAGAAAAAAACCGGCTGCGGTTAGCGCTGCGATGGTGAATCCTGCCGGAAAGTATAAATCACGCAACAAAGCGAAAATACCCGCTGCTGCCGCAATCGCTACGATGGCGAATAGCATTTTCCCGCCTTGCTTGCCGAGCAGCAATAATTCCGCGCCCGCCATACCTGCCGGATAAGGCAGATTTTCTTGATCAATAAAAGTCTTTTTTAAAGGCACAGACAGCGCGACGCCGAGCACGCCGCCGGCAACGGTGATGAGCGCCAGCATCCAGGCGCTCGGCCAGGCGATATTCGTGCTCTGCGTGTTGTTCAAAAAAATAATGCCTGGAATTGTGAATACGATGCCCGAGGCGAGCAGCCCACCAATGCTCGCGCCCGCCTGCGCGACGTTGATTTCGTGAACATTCACTTGCTTGGAGCGCAAGCGCAAAACACCGCCAGCCACGATCACGGAAAAAATGATCGGCCAGGGCATGGCGCCGATTTTGATGGCGATGTAAGACGAACTGGCGAGCAAAAACAAAGAAAGCGCCACAGCGATCATCACCGCGCGCGCGGTAAAGCCCGGTTTCGCGGCAGAATCTTTGTCGAAAGAGGCAAGTTGATCGAGGTGATTCACGCGTTCATGTTCTCCGAAATTTCGACCATGGAACTTGCGCATATCAAGCTTCTCGCGTGCGTGCCGCCGATGAGCGGTTTCGTTCCGTTGTCAATTTTGCTAAAATCGTCCGTCGCGCGTTTCGTAGTGCGTCGGCTTCGCCAGCGTTGATCCGCCAATCTTCACCCAATGCGCCACCCACTCGATCATCTGCTGCAGCGCCACCGCCGGATAGCCGAACAGGCGATGGCAACGGCTCGCATTGCTGAGCAAAGCCGTGTTCGCCTCGTCGTTCTCAAAAATCGGCTCGACTTGCATGATCTCACCAAACTTTTTCGCCAGTTGGCGAATCGACACCGTTTCCGGCCCGGTCACGTTCAAAATCGCCGGCGGCGTTTCGGCGATTTCCAACGCCCGCAAGACCACGGTGTTGGCGTCGCCCTGCCAAATCACATTCACGTGTCCCATGGCTAAATTAATCGGTTGATGAGCGTGAACCTTCTGCGCCACATCCAACAAAATGCCGTAGCGCAAATCGATGGCGTAATTCAAGCGAATGATGGC
>JBOHQZ010000060.1:0-14752 GCA_050732275.1 bacterium | reverse complement strand
CCTGGCGCGACTCCCAACGCAAGGCCAGCTTCGCCGTTAACCCAGGGTAGGTGCGATGCGGGGGTTTACCCGGCAAGAGCAAAGAGCGACCTTGTTGCTGCTCTCCGCTTTTGGCATTGGCGCCCTCACGTGGTGGTATCGTCAGAGCCGGCCATTGCCGCCGGTGAATCCGGCGGAAGTGGCAGTATTCGAGGAATATGCCAGAACGCTCGAGCGCGATACGAGCGCTATAGTTGCACCGACAGAAACGTCGGAATTAAAAGCCGGGCCAGCGGCATCAGCTTTGCTGCAACTTAATTTGAATGCCGCTGCCGAGGCTGATCTTGTGCGTCTACCGGGAATTGGGCCGGTAATGGCGAAACGGATTGTGGAGTATCGCCAAGCGCATGGCCCATTTAAACGCCTTGATGATCTGCGCAAGATCAAAGGCATTGGTGCGAAAACTTATGCGAAACTGGCGCCGTTGTTGGTGGTCAAGTAATTGAGATAAAACCAAGCAGAGAACCAAACACCTGACGGCTCCCCGTCAGGTCTGCTGATGATCGCTACGGCAAGGGCTCGCTGTTGTACAAAGTGTTGATCTTTTTATTGACGGCGGCGCTGGTGGCGGCGATCGTTTATCCCAAAACGGTTTGGGAGGGCAAGACGAGTAACCGGGAGCTTTGCCGCCGCCGGATGGTCAACTTGCACAATGCCGAGCTGCAATACCGCAGTATAGCCGGCGAGTTTGCACCGCGCCTCGCTGAGCTGGCCGAATTTATCAAAACCGAGCAGCGCTACGCGCGCCGGGTCGATTCGCTCGTCGTGATGTCGCTGCGCGAGGCGAGAAAAACGCTCGATAGCCTTCGGCAAATTCAGGGGTTTGCCGATATTCTTATAGGAAAGCTGACCATGGCCGGTTCGGATTCGGCTATGATCGACTCGGTTGGCCGCCTGGAAGACCGGGTGATCGGGGGCAGCCGCCACGTCAGGCAAGTTTTGGAAGCCGTGCAGGAACGCATGGTGGCCTTGCCTAATATGCCCATCTCGACTCTCGACAAGGGATTGGAGATCATACAGCGCAAGGATTACTTTTTGAAAATGGAGGTTGTCAAGCGCATGTTGACGGCGGTAGGCAACCTGCAGTTGGCGCGTTCCTCCTCGCAAGCCGCTTTGACCAATCTTGACCACATGACGACCGGTTTGGAAGAAACGTTGGCCGCCGTTGCCGCCAGGCCGGCTGGGCTGGACTCGTTGTGTTTTTGCCCGACGTTTCACGATTCATTGAAAGTTACGCTCGTGGATAGCCGCGCGTTGAATTTTATCGATATTCGCTGTCCGATCGACTCTCTCGACGTGCAGCGCAGCCGGGCGGATTTTTTCAAGGCGCGCCTCGGCGCTTTGAAGATTTCCAATCACGGCCGCATTGAAAAAAGCGAAAGAAGTTGGGAACTCAAGTAGTGATTTATCATATACCTTCAGTGTGAGGTGAGGCGACGTTTATGACAATTGCCGGAACACAAGGAAAGGTCGGCATCAGCATTCGCGGCACGACGCTGCGCATGGCAGAGGCCACGCAGGCCGCGGGCGAATCTCGCATCTCGCGGCTTTCCCAGGGACGGGTCCGCACCGCCTTCAATTTCTCCTCTTTGCAAGACCAGTCCCTGATCCGCCGCTATGCCGAAGACATCAACCGGCTTTACGAGACGGCAGATTTTCAAGTTTCCTCCGGCGTGTTCATTCTCGATGCCAATATGGTGATGATCAAGAAGGTGCCGATTGACGCGAACTTGCAGGGCGAGCGCCTCAAAGATCACGTGCGGTGGGAAGTCGGGCAGCTCATGATCAATCCTCTGGAGCAGTACATCATCGATTTTGAGCCGCTGCCCGCCGACAACGGCAAGGACTATAAACAGGTCGTCGTCGTCGTGGCCAGGCGCATGGTAATCGAATATCTCAAGGAAATTTTCAAGAACACGGATTTGCAGTTGCGGGCCATCGACGTTGACGTTTTTGCCGCCCAACGGGTTTTGGCGGGCAACTACGACGTGAGTGCAGGCGAATATATCGCGTTGATCGACGTGCGCAAGGAAAATTTGCAGTTTTCCATCATCAAGGGCACGACCTTCCACCTATCGCAGGATTTGGATTATCATCAAGAAGGCGAAAGCGAAACGGGCAAACGTGACGACGAACACCAGGCGCGCTTGATTTCGAAAGAGCTGCGCCGCATCATCATCGATTACAAGCTGGGAAGGAGTGTCGAAGACATGAATGCGATTTATTTATACGGCGAAGGCGTGACTGACGCGATGTTAGAAGCCTTGCAAAACACCCACAACGTCCGGATCGATCGGGCCAATCCATTCAAGAAAATCAAACTTGCCAGCCAGGGAAGCGATCCGATCTTTCAGTCTCAGCCGGAAATGTTCGTGATCCCGGTTGGCGCAGCTTTAAAAGGATTATGATCATGCCTATTCATCATTGTGTGGAGGCGGCAAATGGTTGACATCAATCTCATGGGAGATGAAGAAAACCGTGAGGAGAGCCAGCCGGAAGAAAGCCTCGCCCAAACCGTGAATCTCGATCTTGGCGATTATGCCGAGGAAGAAAAGGCCGAGGCTTTTCCGCGCGAACCGATGTCCAGCGCGTATTCGCGTGAGCCAATGGGAAGCGCT
This sequence comes from bacterium, assembly GCA_050732275.1. GTDB lineage: Bacteria > Zhuqueibacterota > Zhuqueibacteria > Zhuqueibacterales > Zhuqueibacteraceae > Zhuqueibacter. Next base: position 12,095 of record JBOHQZ010000060.1, on the reverse strand, counting down.
TATCCCCGGCCTTCGCCGATGAACGCACCGGCTGCCGGCTCTTCCCGAAATATGGCTTATCTTTTGGTGGGGATTCTGATTCTGCTCGCCTTGGTAGCCGTGTATTTGATGATTCCGAGCGGCGCCGACAAATTGCAGCCCGAAGTAGGCGAATTGGCGGAAATCGATTCTCTCAGCCAAACCGACACCGGAATCGAGACCCCGATCGACAGCACGATGATGGCAGGAGGCGCTACACAATCCGAAACCGAAGGATTGGCCGCCACAACACAGCCGGAGGCGGCAGTGATACCGGAAAATACGGAATCCGCGTCTTCCGCTTTTCCGATGGCGAGCAGCACATTTGCCTCGACACGGATCGGCGCTTACACCGTCGGCGCGCTCGGCCAGGCGTTCGGCGGCGCGGATTTTTCGTTGATCTCATTTTCCGGCAACAACAACAGTTTTCTCGTGCAATTTCCGCCGTCTTCTGCCGCAACGGTGGCGGATCTTACGGAAGCGATGAAACGCAATGCCTCGCCGGAAGATATTCGCACCGTTTCGAAGGGCACGGAATCGAGCAATGCGCTCGTGCTGGGGCGCGTCAGCGAGCGCGCCGCCATGATGGGACCGCAAGGCCAGCAGCGCATGAGTTACACGGCGTTTACGGCCTGGGTCAAAAAGCTCGCCGCAGATAACGGCCTGTCCACGAAATTGTTCGACGCCAGTCAGGCGTATGCGAGCGACGGCACGACGCGCACGCCGGTGCAGGCCAATTTTTCCGGCGACCGGTCGGGCGTTTTTAGTTTTCTCAAGGGCTTGGCGGATGCCGGGCCGAACATCGTCACCTCCAAAATTATCGTCAGCCCGTCCGATCGCAAATCGCAGAGCAGCACCCAACTGGACGTGGTGTTGCTGTTTGATTTTGTCGAGTAACCGGAGTGCCCCGATCATTCTTTAAATAGTCATCATCCGGCATGCGGGTAATAGCAGGAACGCGCAAGGGCCATCTTCTGCAAGCGCCGCGCGGCTTGTGGACGCGGCCGACGAGCGATCGGACGCGAACGATCTTGTTCGATCTGCTGGGGGGGAGGGTCAGTGGCGCCGTCGGGTTGGATCTGTTTGCCGGGTCCGGCGCCTTGGGAATCGAAGCGTTGAGCCGCGGCGCGGCGCAGGTTGACTTTGTTGAAAAGAGCCGGCGCGCCGTGGAGTGCATTCGACGCAATCTCAGCCATACGCATCTCGAAGATCACGGCCGGGTGATCGTGGCGGATGCGTTTGCTTTTTTACACCGCGCCAACGCCGCGGATGGCAACCCCACCTACGACCTTCTTTTGGCTGACCCGCCTTATCATTTGGGATATTCCGAGCGCCTGCTCGAGATGCTGTCTCGCAGCCGCTTGCTGAATGCCGGCGCCGTCGCCGTTCTTGAAGAAACGGCGCGCCTGGAGTTGGCGCCGAGCGCCGGGAAGTTGCGCTTCTTCTTGCGCCGAGTGGTTGGTGAAACTGCCCTGCACTTTTACGAGGTGAGCTGAGCGATGCGCCGCGTCATTTATCCTGGAACTTTCGATCCCATTACCAACGGTCATCTCGACATCATCGAGCGCGCTATGATACTGTTCGATAATGTCACCATCGGGGTGACGACCAATCCCGCCAAGAACCCGCTTTTCACTGTTGAGGAGCGCGTGGCGATGATTCGGCAGGTCACGCAGGATTTTAAAACCGTGCAGGTGGACAGTTTCGGTGGCTTGCTGGTGGACTACGCCAATCGGCTCGGCGCTTGCGCCATTATCCGCGGCTTGCGCGCCATCTCCGATTTCGAGTACGAGTTTCAAATGGCGTTGGTCAACCGTAAAATTTCCGACGGCATCGTCACGGTCTTTTTGATGCCCAACGAGAAATACACGTATTTGAACTCGACCATCGTCAAAGAGCTGGCAACGTTCGGCGGTGACATCAGCCGCTTCGTGCCGCCGCTGGTCGAAGCGCAGGTCAAACAAAAGCTGCGCAAGTAACCCCTACGGGCGTAGCCAGTCGGCCCGACTGGAGAATTACTGTTTTTAACCGCTAATGAACACGAATAGGCGCGAATATTTTATTCGCGTTGATTGGCGCAAATTTGCGGTTAACTTTTTGATATGAAATTCATCAATCACATTCGCGCCCGCGCCAAAGAACGGCAGAAGCGCATCGTTTTTCCGGAAGCCGAGGAGCCGCGAGTTTTGCGGGCGGCGTTCAAAATTCTCGACGAGCAATTGCTCGCGCCGATTTTGGTTGGTGATCGGGCAGCAGTAGCGAAAGCCGTGCAGCAATGGGGTGATGTTTCGCGTCTCGAAATCATCACACCGGAGCAAGATGCAGCCTTTGCAGAATATGCTGAATTGTATTTCCGCCTGCGGCAAGATAAAGGCGTGACGGAAAAGCAGGCGCGCGAAACGATGCGCCAGCCACTGTATTATGCTGCGGCTTTGGTTCGCGCCGGCCGCGCCGATGGCGCGGTGGCAGGCTCGGTTCACACCACCGGTGATGTTCTCCGCGCCGCGCTGCATTTGATCGGCGTCGCCCCGGGTTTTTCCGTTGTTTCCAGCACGTTTGAAATGGTCAGTCCGCAAGATCGCGTGCTGACGTTCGCCGATTGCGCCGTCGTTCCCAATCCGAACGCCGAGCAGCTTGCGGAGATTGCGCTCTCTGCAGCGCAAACCCACGAGCGCGTGACCGGAGAAAAACCGTATGTGGCGATGCTCTCGTTTTCCACCAAGGGCAGCGCCAAGCATTCGAAAGTCGAGAAAGTGCAGCGCGCCACGCAATTCGCGCGCGAGAAAAGGCCGGATCTGAATATCGACGGCGAGCTGCAAGGCGATGCCGCGCTCGTCGAAGCCATCGGACAACGCAAAGCCCCGGGCAGCACGGTTGCGGGAAAAGCGAACGTGCTGATTTTTCCCGATCTCGACGCCGGCAACATCGCGTACAAATTGACGCAGCGCCTGGCCGGCTACGCAGCTATCGGCCCGATCATTCAAGGCCTCGCCAAGCCGATGAACGATCTCTCGCGCGGCTGCACGGATGAAGACATTGTGAATGTCGCCTGCATTTGCGCGCTGTTAAGTTCGTAGTTGCGCCTTCAGGCGTTGCATGTGGATAACTTAGAAAAATTCGCCATTGCTAAACAATCAACTTCTTTTTAGGGAGAATCATGAGCACGGTTGAAAGAATTAATCAGCAAGTTCAGAAACTGCCTGAACCGTTTTTAAGTGAAGTGCTCCATTTCATCGAATTTTTGATGACCAAAACGACTCCTGAAAATGCGCGCCAGGAAGACTTGCAATGGTCTCGGTTTTCGCTGTCAGAGGCGATGCGTGGTTTGGAAAACGAAAATATGCCAATCTACGACGAATCGGATCTAAAGGAGAAATGGACGTGAGAAAAGCCGGACAGATAGTGTTATTTGAATTTCCACAGACGGATCTTGTTGCCGGCAAGTCGCGCCCCGCACTCATGATCGCCAAGCTACCAGGTGGTTATGAAGACTGGCTGATCTGTATGATTTCTTCACAAACACACCAATATATTGATGGTGTTGATGATATCATATTGCACGATTCCCCGGATTTCATTCAATCCGGGCTGAAAAGTACAAGCGTTATCCGCGTTTCGCGTTTAGCTGTAGTGGAAGAAGATATTTTGCTTGGCGCGATCGGGGAAATTTCTCAGGAGCGGTTGGCACGAGTTAAGAATAACTTGGCGGAATGGATTAAGTCTACTCCATAAACGCCGTTTCACATTTGTGCGCTGTGCGGGGTGAGGTTTAATACACCTAGGACGCTGTTTTCACACTTAAGGACTAAGTCTGGGAGGGTTTATGCGCAAGTTTTTGTTGCCGCGAACCTTGTTTTGTTTGTTCTTTCTCATTGGAATTTTGCCGGCGCTGTCTTGCCGTTTTAGCAATGAGCCGACGCCGCCCGCCGATAATACGAAAGTAACGGAAGTGCCGAAGACACAAGAGCTGCGCGGCTTGAAAATCACCTTCGAAGATGGTGCGACCAAGTCTCCCTCGAAAGTTTCGGTATACTTTCGCGCGCGCACGGAATATGGCAAGCCGGTCCCCCTGTTGCAATGCAATGATTTGGCGCTCTACGAAGATGATGAGCCGATTTCAATTTACGAAAGCGTTTACGGAATTAAAGACAATCCGGAAACGGCCAGGCTCTCCGCGCTGCTCCTGCTCGATCTCAGCGGCAGCGTCGTGGGAAAGAGTTTGGATACTCTAAAACAGGCCGCCATTGCTTTCGTAGATACTTTGTTTCGCTCCAATTCCGGGAACATCGAGCTTGGCATCTCGATGTTCGACGGCAGGGAAAAACCCATTCCATTAGCCGAATTTACGGCGGATAGGAGAAGGCTTCTTGACGCCGCCCAAAAAATAAGTCCGGCGCTCAGCCTCGACAATTCGACCAATCTGAACGGCGCTGTCGTCGCCGGCGTTGAAACCGTCAACGCGAGATTGAAGAGCAACAAGACATTGGGGCTGGTGCCGGCGGGATCGCTCGTCGTCTTTACTGATGGCAAGGATCGCGCCGCGCGGGTTGCAAGCGACAAAGCGTTAAAATCCGTTCTTGAATCCGGGCTTAACGTTTATGCTATCGGACTAAAAGGCGAAATCGATGAGGGCGTGTTGGGACAATTCGGAAAAGATGGTTTTTTTCCCGTTGATTTTATTCATAACCTCGTTGACAAATTCAAAGAGGTGGCGAACTTCATCAAGGATGATGCGAACAGCCGTTACAAGCTGGAATATTGTTCGCCGCGGCGCAAAGGCAAGCACCAGCTTAAAATCAAAGTCACGAATAAAACCGATTACACCAGTTTCGGCTCGATCACCGTGGCATTCTCCGCCGATGGTTTTGCCGGCGGCTGCCAGATCGACTCGACTTATCGTTGCGATGAAGAATATCCGTAAAAAGTATTGCTTGCAAGATTCGGATTTTTTCGTAACGTAATAATATGGGCAGAGCGGGAAAGAAGAAAGCAAAGGCAATTTGGCCGCCGGCCGTGCAAATTTGGATGGACCGGGTGGAATATGATTTGGAAACGGCGCGGGCGATGCTCAAAACAGATAGGCTTATTTTATGGCTTACACAAAAGATGAAGCCCTAACTGTAATCCAGGCTTTTCTCGAGAAAATTCGGCAAGAACTCCCGATTGAGCGGGCGTATTTGTTTGGCTCGTACGCCACCGGACGAAACCGCGACTATTCGGATATCGATTTGGCCATAGTCACACCGGTTCTTAATGCTGATAATTCTTTCGCCATCAATCAAAAGATTTTCAGCCGTGCGTCGCGGTACAATCTTGATCTCGAGCCGATTTGTTTTTCGCCGGAAGAATTTGAGCAGGAATATCTGCCGATCGTCCGCGACATCAAGCGCGAGGGGGTGGAGATTACGGCCAGGGACAAACTAAATTCTCTTACTCCTACTCTCTCTTCAAAATCTCGAAAAGCGAGAAAGAGCAGGAGAGTGAGAGTCTGAACAATCGGTATACTATGCCCATGCACTTCCATGAATCGCAGTTGGCAGCGCGCATTCAGCCATCTTTAACTTTGGCCGTTACCAATTTGGTGGCGGAACTCCGGCGCCAAGGCAAAAACGTCATCGATCTCGGCGCCGGCGAGCCGGATTTCAATACGCCGGAGCCGGTTAAAAACGCGGCAGTGGAAGCCATTCATAAAGGCAAAACCAAATACACGCCCAACACCGGCACCATCGCCCTGCGCGAAGCCATTGCTGCAGCGTTGAAAAAAGAGTACGGCGCGGTGTATCAGCCCAGCGAGATCATCGTCTCGAATGGCGCGAAGCAATCGATCTACAACGCGATCTTGGCCACTTGCAATCCGGGCGACGAGGTGATTTTGCCGGCGCCGTATTGGGTGAGTTATCCCGAGCAGATTCGCATGGCCGGGGCCACGGCGAAGATCGTGATCAATCCCGACAGCGACGATTTTAAATTGACCCCGGCGAGGCTGCGCGCGGCGATTTCGCCGAAAACGAAATTGCTCATTTTGAACAGCCCGTCGAACCCGACCGGCGCGGTTTATACCACCGATGAATTGCAAGCGCTGGTTGACATTATTCGCCAGCATGAGTTTCTCGTGCTCTCGGACGAAATTTATGTCAAGTTGGTTTATGATGGCATCGAGACGACGAGTTTGTGCGCCTTTCCGGAAATTCGCGACCGGCTGATTCTCGTCAACGGCTTTTCGAAATCGTATGCCATGACCGGCTGGCGTTTGGGCTACGCCGCGGCGCCGCAGGCCGTCGTCAAAGCGATGGACAAAATTCAGAGCCACACGACTTCGAATGCGTGCTCGATTTCGCAAGAAGCCGGACTCGCGGCGATCTCAGGCAGCCAGGAAGCAGTCGAAAAGATGCGCCAGCAGTTCGACGAACGCCGGCGTTTTGTGCATCAAGCACTTTCCAATATGCCCGGCATTGCCGTGCGCTTGCCCAAAGGCGCGTTTTATATGTTCATCAATGTCGCGCCGCTTTTGGGAATGAATGAGGTTCCGGCGGTGGGATTCGATCCGGCGAAGCTTTGGGGCCGGGAAGTCAACGGCAAGAAAATCCAGTTGCCGAGTGATTTGTGCCAATATCTGGTGGAACATGCCGGCGTGGCGCTGGTGGCCGGCGAAGCATTTGGCAGCATGTTTCACATGCGGCTTTCGTATGCGACGGATATGAAGACACTGCAGGAAGCGATGAAGAGGCTGGAAAAGGCGTTTGGGGAAATAATGAAATGATTGGATCTTTCGCCGATGAGGAAACCGAGAAAATATTCAATGGCATTGTATCACGAAAACTGCCATCGGATATTCAAAAGACGGCTCGGCGCAAGCTCGTTTATCTGGATGATGCGGAAGATTTGCGCGATCTGTTGGCGCCGCCTGGAAACAGGCTTGAAAAGTTGAGCGGAAATCGTGCAGGCCAGCACAGTATTCGAATTAATGACCAATGGCGGATTTGTTTCAAGTGGGTGGATGGCAACGCAAAAGGCGTAGAGATAGTTGATTACCATAAATAAAAAGTGCGTGACATGAAAACCTTACCGCCGATTCACCCCGGCGAAGTTTTGCTGGAAGATTTCATGAAGCCTTTGGGCTTGAGTCAAAAACGCGTAGCCAAGGACATTGGTGTTTCTTCATTGCGTATTGGTGAGATCGTGCGCAGGAAGCGCTCAATTACTTCGGATACGGCCATGCGCCTGGCCCGCTATTTTGGCACAAGCGCAGTGGTTTGGCTGCGCTTGCAAGCGCGTTATGATCTTGAAATGGCGGAAGCTCGAATGGCAAAGCGTATCAATCGCGAAGTCAAAATTTTAAAGCAATCCCCAATTGGGATTCAACCGTCAGTTTATGCCTGAAGAAGCCTTTGCAGATATTGCCGCCGACGAGGCCATGTGGGATGCTCAATACGCAGCTACCAATGCTTCCAAGCTGGATGCGCTCATTGCTTCCGTCGAAGCTGAAATCAACGAAGGCAAGACGCTGCCGATGTTCGATGAACGAGGTGAATTTATGGAACACGATGAATTAAAAGACAACTAAAGCATTTTTTAAGAAGGTGCGAAATGGCAGTCATTCAAGTTGAGGCACAGCTTTCAACGGAACAGTTATTTAAAGCCGTGAAACAAATGCCACAAAATAAATTGGAGAAATTGGTGGCCGAGGTTCTGGCTTTACGTGCAGAACGTGTTGCTTCAAGGCTTTCAGAAACTGAATCCGATTTGCTGCTTAAAATCAATCGCGGTGTTCCTGAAGCGCTGCAAAAGCGCTATAACGCGCTGATAGCGAAACGCCAAGCCGAAACTCTATCAAAAAAAGAATATGATGAACTTTTGCGCATGACGAGCCGAATCGAGAGACTGGATGTGGAACGGATGAAATATTTGGTGGCGTTGGCGCGTCTTCGCAAAAAATCGCTGACGGCGCTTATGCGAGAATTGGGTATTAAATCGGCAAAAATTGGTTGATTTGTGCCGGATTCTTTATAGCCTAAACCAACATCCGTCGAAGAAATTCCCAAAACAATAGTGATTTGAGTTACCGATATGCCAACCTACGACTACGATTGCACCGCATGCGGCCACGAGTTCGAGGAGTTCCAAAGCATCACCGCGGCGCCGCTGGAAATCTGCCCGCGGTGCGGCGGCAAGGTGCAGCGCCGCATCATTGGCGGCGCCGGCTTGATCTTCAAAGGCTCGGGTTTTTATCTTACCGACTACAAACGCGCGTCGGCCGGCAACGGCAAGAGCGGCAGCGAGACGGCGAAAAAAGACGGCGATGCGGCTGTCAAGAAAGAAGGCAGCGACACCGCTAAAAAAGAGGGCAGTGAGAAAGGGACTTCGGAGAAGCCTGAAAAAAAGGAAAAATCAACTACGGAGTAGTTTCGATGCAACAGCTTGGGTTCAACAACGACGTCTTGGTCGGGGGCCGCCGGTTCCACGTGCAGACCACGTTCTCGGCCAACAATGAAATGATCATTTCCCACATTTTCGACAACGGTCGCGTTGTCGAGCGCCGGGAAGTGGGCGTCACGCCGGAAGTGATGAACACCGCTTTGCCAAAAAAGCTGAAGGCGGTCCATCAGGAAATGATTGCGGAGATCGAGCTGCTCTATTACATTGCGGAAAAAGTGCGGCAGGTGCGGCATCCGCTTTCCTGCATAAAGCTCGGTCTCGTGTTGATGAGCAAAAATCTGCTCGACGACGCTTTGGCCTTTTTCCAATTGGCGATGGAGCTGGACCCGGATTCGCCGGAGGTCTACAGCAATCTCGGCAATGCGAATCTGCGCCGCGGTGATTTTGCCAACGCCGAAAACATTTTGCGCAAGGGTGTGCAGCTCGCCCCGCGCTTCGCCGATTTGCACCATTACCTCGGCGTCGCCTGCCTGGAGCAGCGCAAATTTTTGCAAGCCCTCGAAGCCTTGCAAACCGCGCTGGAGATCAATCCCAATTTCACGCAAGCGCATTTTCACACGGCCCTGGCGCTGTTGTCGGGCCTCGCCGAAGGCGGTGCAACCGCGATGAACGCCGGCAAGCGAGCGCAAGAACATTTGACCCGTGCCTCGGAAGATTTTCCAGCCTATCGGACGCCGCGCCTGGAGCGGGCGCTGCAGCTCATCGGCGAAGGCGCGTATTTGCCGGCCGCGCAGGAGTTGCAATCGCTCCGCCAGGAAATCAACACCGACACGGATTTGACGTTCGAGCACGAGTTCTATTTGAAATTCATGTACGGCGGCAAGGGCAAGGATGACGAATTCATTCAGGAGTACACCGACCGTCTGCGCTCGGCCATTCACGAATATCCCGACTATGCCGATTTGCACAACAGCCTGGGGATCGCGCACCTCATCCAATGCCGTAATCTTTTTTTGCGGGCGCTGGAGGAATTTCGCGTATCCCTGCGCATCAATCCCGGCTACAAACGCGCGGAGAAAAATTTGAAACTCTCCGAGAACGACGGCAAGGGTTTTCTCATCCTGCTGCGCGCGATTTTAAAGTAGACTGTCCCAACTTGACACGCAATATGCCCCATCAATGGAATGATTTTGCCCCATTGGTGTCCTCATTTCCACTCTTTCCAGATACACCCGACTGTGGTTATGGCTGTGTTATTTCTTTTAATTACAAAAGCGTAAGTTTGAATTTTGCCGCCAACCTGTTTTTATTCAAATACGGATAAATCAGCCTGCCGGTGGTATACCGTTTGCATTTTAAACTGCCGCGCGCGGGAATGCCGCACAAATTAGACATAAAATCATGTTTCCGGCTGAGACATTTGACACTTTTGAAACAGGAACCGACTGGTTGAACATTGAACCTACCAAAGTGACGGTTGTTTTTAATCGTTTTGCCATAAAACAGTTTGGCCTTAAGCTTTTTAAAACATAGCATACAGGATGGAAATTATGCTCTCAATTTTGTTAGATCGCCGGTTAATGCGAGTGGCGTATTGCGCACTCCTTGCCGCCGTGCTGATTGGAAATCCGGTTTGGAGCCAGCAGAAATCTTCGACCCAAGCCGCCGCCAACACGACAGGCCGGGATTCGCTCACCGTGCAAGCTTTACGCGCCCAGCCCGGCAAACCCTCGCTTTACGAGCTGCGTTTTATAACCACCGACACGCTCGCGCGCGACGCGGAAATCGTCGTGACTTTTTCGCGCGCGTTCGATCTCAGCCAGCTTGAGATTGCCGGATCGAGCCAGATCAACGGCGGCTTCAAGCTCGAGCGCAAAAGCCAGGAAGTGCATTTGCGCCGCACCGGACTGGGCGAAAGGATTCCCCCGGGCCGGAAGGTCTCGCTGCAGCTCGGACTCGTCGTCAATCCGCCGGATTTTTCGGCTTCGCATCAAGTGACTGTACAGCTTCCCGCCGCCACGCCGTTAGCTAAAACTGTTGCGATAAACAAGGACGTTAAATTCATAACTCAGTGAATCTCATCATGCTGATTCGCGCTCTGCATTGCTTGCGGTGCTTGCGGAAAACGGACCGTGGCCCGGCCATTGCCCGTATGCCTTTTGCTTCTGTGATTTTACTGCTTTTCGTCGCACCCTCACTTGCATTCGGACAAGGAAGTCTCACCAATGTCACAGCAACACCGTCGAACCCGGCGGCTGGGGCTGGGACGATCTACACCATTAATTTCACCAGCAGCTTGGCCGGCGTTGTTCCAAACAATGGGAAAATTCGCCTGACTTTTCCCACCGGCTTCGATGTGGTCAATGCTACTCTTGCCCAAAATATCAGCGGCTTGAATGGCGGCTATGCCGACGTGACTCCGGCCGGGCAGATCGTCACGTTGACGCGCGACGGCCTCGGAGTTGCTTTGCCGGGAGCTGCTGCCGCCTCTTTTAGAGTAGCGGTGGTGAACAATGCCACTTTGGCTGCCGGGTACAGAGTTTTTGTTGAAACGCTGACCAATGCGAATGCGCCGATCGATACGGCGACTTCGGCTCTTTTCAATATTACGCCGGGGCCGGTGCAACGTTTTGCATTCGACGCGGTGTCCACGGTGACGGCCGGAGTGCCATTCAATTTAATCATCAGGGCAAAAGATATTTACAACAACACCGTTACGAGTTTTACCGGTACCCTCAGCCTTTTTGACATTACCAATACGCTGAATCCGCCAACCGCCGTTATTGCCAGCAACGGCACGGTGACAGTGAGCAATGCGACGATCACGAAAGCGCAGACCAGTGTTTTGATCACCGCGGTGAGCGGCAGCTTGAACGGCACTTCGAATGCTTTCAACGTCGTGCACGGCCCGTTGAATCATTTTGCGGTGACGGGCACGAGCGGCATCATTGGCTCGCAAGTGGCCGGAACGCCATTTAACATTCGCCTCGTGGCGCAGGATTTTTACAAAAATACCGTCACCGCTTTCACCGGCAACGTGACGTTGTCCAATACCACCAGCTCCATCACGCCAATCACCAGCGGCAATTTCAGCAGCGGCATTCTCTTTTCTCAAGCCGTCACGATCAACAAAATTGCGAGCGCGGATTCGATTACCGCCAGCGGCGGCGTGCCGGTTCAAACCGGTTCTTCCAATGGATTTTTCGTCGGCTCGGGAAATTTGGCCGGTTTTCAGATCGACCTGGTGCCCTCGCCGCAGATCGCCGGCGTGCCTTTTCCGGTGAAAGTAACCGCGCTGGACCCCAACGGCAATACGGCGACGGATTTCACCGGCACGGTCAATTTTTCGCTCACTGGCGGTTTTTTGGCGCCGGGAGTTAGCGGGAATTTTGTCGCCGGCGTTTGGAACGGCAACCTGACGGCATTGACGAGCGGAACGGGCAAAATCATCAATGTCACGGATGGAACTTTCAACATCTCGTCAAACGCTTTTACGGTGAATCCGGCGACCGCGGCGTCTTTTACGGTGACCAACGCCACCGACGGCCCGATTGCGGCGCAAACGGCCGGTACGAATTTCAGCATCAAGATCACGGCGCGAGATGCCAACGGCAACGTGGCAACGGGATTCATCGGAACGGTGGATCTGGCGGACAACACCGGAACGTTGACGCCGGGTGCGGCAACGATTACCACCGGCG
>JBOHQZ010000059.1:0-14798 GCA_050732275.1 bacterium | reverse complement strand
CGCTGGCTGGTGATCACAGCCGTCAGGTTGGGTCCAGTTTGGGCTTGCCAACTGAGCAGCGCGGCGGCGTGATTGAAGTCGTTGACGTTGGCATCCAAAACCAAATCAAAGCGCGTTTCTTCGTCAAAGCGAATGGTATCGAGCTGCGAGGAAATTCTGGGAGCAAAATTGAAGCTGACGCTCAAATCGACATCCGCAAAGGGGCCGGAGTTGAATGTGCCGTTTCCGGCGCGATAAGTGGCGGCAGCGTTCAGCTCGGTTTGGGTGGCGGCGTGCCAAAATCGGAAACTCATAATCTCGCCATCGCTATAGCCATCGACTGCCGGCGTCTGCGGATCATCCTGCCAGGCGGTCAACCCGAGGTTACCGGTGGTGGCAAGGACGATGGCGCCAACACAAAGCCCGGCCGGAGTGAACACACCGATTTCGTCACCGGCAACCAAAGCCGCACCATTGAGCGTGGCGTTGCGAACGAGAATGGAATAGTTCTCGCCGGTGTTGTTGGTGAAGCGAAAAAATTTGGTGGGTATTTGTCCGGCGACCACGATCGGGAACATTAAACAGACAGCGGCGGCGCGCAACGAGATCGGCATGGCCCGGCTCAACCTACATCCTTGCAATGTTCGCATAATCTCCCTCGCTGGGTTATTTGCGCAACGTAGCCCAGATAGCATGTCTGGAAAGGGCTTGCAACGAAAAGAGAACTGCAACAAAAATGACTTTAAGGTTTTTGCAACGAAAAGGGAACCGCAACGAAAAAGCTTTGTCGCCGAGTGGCACCGAAAACACCGAGTCGCGCCGGATAGCTTTCTGCTGCTCACGGGACGACGACGACTTTGCGCACGGCGGTGAAGACATTTTCTTTGCGCTCGCTGCGCACGTGCAGGCGGTAGAGATACACGCCGGCGGCGACGAGGCGGCCTTGCTCGTCGCGGCCATCCCAGGCGATTTCGTGAAAGCCGGCCGGCAGCGCGGCTTGATAGAGTGTGCGCACGGCCTGGCCGAGCAGATTATACACGCGCAGCTCGGCGAAACCCGGCTGCGGCAATTCGTAGCGAATCATGGTTTGCGCCGCTGCGCCATTCAGCGGATTGGGGAAGCTTTGGTGCAACTGAAATTTTTGCGGGAGCGGATTCGCCGCCAATTCCACGAGCGCAAACACTTCGCTATCTAAGGTGCCGCTGCCGCGCAAAAATTTCGCCGGCATGGCGATTTCTTCGGCTGCCGATTCGACAAAACCGCCACGGCGCCAGGCGCGAAAGGCCATCTTTTCACCGGGCACGAAACCGTGACGCTCATTATTCATTGGCGCGTTGTCATCATCCCGGCGCCAAACGGCAATGCCCAAGGGTCCGTTTTCCGGCCACACACCGGCGCCGGCCAATTTTCCGGCCGGGGTGAAAACGCCGATCTCATCGCCGGCTTGCAGCGGCTTGCCATGGACCGAGGCAGAGAGAATGACGAGGCTATAGCTCTCGCCGGTTTTGCCCGGCGGCTTAAAGTGTTGCGGCGACTGCGGGAGCACCGTCACACGGCGCGAGGCGGCTTTTGCCCGTGCGCGCGCGCCGAACGGGTAAACGAGTGTGCCGGCGGCGTTCATATAAATCCGGTAGCCGCGTCCGGGCTGCATGCTGCCGAGGGTGTTGATGAGGTTGGGAATGTAAAATCCGCCGGCGTCATTTTTGGCAAGGGCCAACTGTTGGGAAACCCCGGCGAGCGCGGCTTCGACAGCGACCGGCATCATCGGCAGAAAGGCGGCAAAATTCCAGCCCTGCCGCAACGGAATAGGTGTGTTCGGCAGCACTTCCTCGCCGGTGAATTTCACCGAGTCCGGCGCGTTCAAATAAACTTTGTAACCCTGCCGTACATCGAGCGTGCCAATGCTGTTGATTTGGCTGGGAATGAAAAAGCCGCCATCACCATTGACCATGATCGCCAAACTCGCCACGTTGTCCATGAGCTGGGCGATGTCGAGATTATCCGGCATAATATTGAAGGAAATCCAGCTCCAGCCGCTGTTGAGCATCATGCGGCGGGCAAAGCGGGTTTGAGCGGCGAGCAGGCTGATGCGCGCCGAATCGCCACTGCCAAAGCGGCCGTCGCCCCGGCTGTAGGCCGGCGTCGCGGGGTAATCGCGATTGCCGGCGCGATCCCAAATACGGAAGAACATCGTTTGGCCGAGCGTAAAGCCTTCGACTTTCTGCGTCGTGGAATCATCGCCATACGCGATCAAGCGCGCCGACCCAGCGGCGTTCCAGATGGCGGCGCCGGCGAGCGAGCCGCCCGGCGTAAAAACGCCGATTTCATCGCCGGCTTGCAACGGCTGGTTATTGAGAGTAGCCGCGTCGATATTGACGACGTATTTGATATTGGTGGTGTCGAAATCATTGAAGTGCTCCGGCACGTCTTTGCGCGGCAACACTTCGAAGCTGACGAGCACGGGCACGAGATTTTCATCGAGGTCGTTGCTCTCCACTCGCAGCTCGGTGCGATACGTCGAATCGGGTTGCAATCCGGCGGCGTTGAACTTGACGTGCACGGTGGTGTTGCCGGGTGCCAATCGCCCGTTGTTCGGCGAAAAGCTCAGCCAGCTCGACGGCCTTTCGATCAGCACGGCCAGGCTGTCGCGCGCGAAATCCGTATTGAACGCCACTTCCAAGCCTTCGGAGCCGTCGCTGTTTTGAATGCCGATGGTGCTGAAATTCGCGGCGCCGGCCATGTGCAAGTATTGAAAAACGATATTGCCTCGCGGCGTCAAGATCAATTGAAAAGTGAACAGCCCATTGCCGCTGATGCTGCGGGCGTTGGTCCATTGCACGATGAGCTGATTATTGCTGGACAAGTAGTAGGCCGCGCCACCGGTCAGATCGAGATCATCCCAAAACGGCGCCACCAGATTGGCCACGCCGCCGCTCGGCAGCGGATCGTTAGTGAACGGCGCCGCGGTGCCAGTGAAAGAAATGAAGCCGTTGGTGCAAAATTGAAAGTTGGTGAAAACGGCATCATAAAATGGAAAATCGAAGCCGATGGGGAACGGCCCGATGTTGTTATCGTCTCCCAAACCCGGAATAAGCCTGCCCGTGGCGGAAATATCCGTCCACTGAAATTCCGGGCCCCCGGCTTCGCGGCTGTCACGCCACACGTAACCGAAATTATCCGGACCGCCGCGAGCGAGAATGACGTTCTGGCCGGCGCGCCAGTCCGCTTCGTTTTTCTTTAGCGCGAGCTGATAAAAATTTTGCGGATATTTCAACGCCGGCGCAGAAGAAATATTCCTGGCCAAGCCGTTGGTGTTGCTCGCCGCGTTCGTCGGCGGGGCGACACGCAGGCGAAAAAACAATTCGCCGGGTCCGGCGTTGCTGATGACCAATTCTTTCGTGGTAGAATCGCCGGCGAACAGCCTGGCCGTAAGCTCCGTGGGCGTCACCGCAAGTTCCGGTGGCGAGAAAACTTCGATGGCCACGTCGTCGATGAACCAATCGTCAAAACCGGGGTCGCCGGCGGTGCGAAAGCGCAGGCGGAAATCGCGATGATAAGCGGTTGGCGGCAGAAACACTTCCTGGCGGGTGAAATTCGGCAAGCCGCCGTCGACGCCAAAATGTTGCGCCAACGGCCGCCAAGCGCCGCGGCCATCGAAAAATTCCACGAACAAATCGTCACCCGCTTCCGGCTCGTCACCGAAGCCGCCTTGCTGAAAAAAGTATCGCACCGACACGGCGCTTTCGCGCGAGAGATCGAGCGGCTGGGTTTGCAGCAAGCCGCTGCCCTGCAGATTGGCGGAAAACGGCGCGCTCACTTCGTCGCGACCGACCGTATCGACGCGCACACCGGCGCCGATGGGCCACTTGTCGGCGTCCAGGGTTATAATCGGGAAGGGTTCGATAAAAGGTATGCGACCGCGAGTGACTTCAAAAATTCTGATGTTGTCCACGTACCAATCGTCAAACGGGCCGACCGAGGCGATATTGCGAAAACGGAAACGAAAGCTGCTGTGATAGGCATCGGGCGGTAGAATGACGGATTCCATGCTAAAGCGGGTGGTCACCGGGCCGCTGCCGGACAAGCTGAGCAGGTTGATCCATTCGCCGTCGGCGTTGAAATAATCCAAAGATAGATCTTCGCCGTTTTCCGGCGCGTTGCCGGCGCCGCCGCGCTCAAAGAAAAATTGCAGCACCGCATCACTTTTGCCAAAAAGGTTGATGGGCTGGGAGCGCACTTCGTCGCCGCCTGTCGCATCACCATCGAAGTGCAATGCAAATCTGGAGCTCGGCACGTTCACGGCTTCGTCGTCGATTTCAACGGGGCCGAAGTTGAATGGAAAGCGTGTTTGATAACGCCAAGGCCCTTGCTTTCGTGATTCCGCAGCAAACGGCTCGATCCACGGCAGGCTGCCGGTTGGCCCAAGGGAAATGGTGATGAACGACGACACGTCATTCACCGCCGGCGCTGCGATGGAGCTTACAAAGATACGAGCCGTATCGCTGGCGCCGATGGGGGCATTGTTCGGAACGTCGATACGGATGACGAATTGGAATTGTTTCCCCGGAGGAACGATTTCAGACCTCGAAATCTTCACGGCGCTATCGGCGCGGAGCAGCGTCAAGGGCCAACGATGGCCGGAGGTCGCGAGCGCGTACTCGTCATCGACTATCCCCAAATTGGAAATGGAGAAGGTGTAATATAAAGCGTGTCCTGCTGCGGCTTCGCGATCCACTGCCGCGGGCGCAAGGCCAACGGTGCGCACGGTATCGGCGTGAAAAGCCGGTGTGGAGACATTTACGGAACGAGGTGAAACGGTGGATGACGCCAGGAAAGCTTCGAAATGTCGCGGGATCGTCTCAACAGAAACATTAAACAACGGCGAGTGGTTGGAGTCAGCAGCCAAGACCAGCGGGGCGCCAATCATTCCAAGCAACAACAAAAACCACGGGGCACGCTCGCGTAAGCAAAACCAAGCAGTGTTCCCGAACATAGTGACCTCCCTCCCTAAGCTGTGTGTTCGGTTAGCAACAGAAGTTAATTCGCGCGAGATTTTATCATTGAGCCTCCTGCCCCAAAGCGTAAAGACTTGATACAACAGTACAGAAATTCAATATAAAAGAAGAAAACTCAGATGCAAGAAGATTATAAAAATTTTAACAATCTTAAAGCCTCGAGCCGCACCACCTCCGGATAAAGCGTTTTATAAATCCGGCAATTCGGCGATTGAATGTCGTATCTTCCGGTCGCGCGGAAAGTCGCTTGCGGGCAACCGCCGGCGCACCAAAACCTCCACTCGCAGTCGCGGCAGCCTTCTTTCTCCTCCACATTATAGTTTTGCACTCCGGCTTTGTCGGAACGAATGGCCGCCAATGGATCTCGAACCGAAATATGAGTGACCGGTTTGCTGATCTCCATTTGACATTTGGCGACGCGGCCGAAATGATCGATGACCAAATAATTGTGGCCGGCGGCGCACGGCCGTGAATGCGGCGCGAAGAGATTGGCGCGATCCACCAATGAAGCCAGCAAGCTCCGTCGCGGTAAATTGGCCTCGATCACTTTGCAAGCGGCCAACATACCTTGAATGATATGCTCTTCGTCCAATTGCAAATCCGCAAATGAGGCCGACAGCTCGTTCTCGCGATAAAAATTGAGACTGAACGGCAAGTCGCGTTCGAGAAACCAGCCGATAAGCTCGGACAATCCGGCGGCCGAACGGCCCGAGACGGTAATGCAAATATCGGGCGTAAGTCCGTTGTCTTTTGCCATCTCAATATTGCACGCGACGAGATCAAACGAGCCGCGGCCATTGGCAAAATGCCTCTGCGCATCGTGTACCGCGCCGAGTCCATCGAGCGAAATCATCAGGCGCAAATCGCGCGCGAGCATGCTCTTGACCATCTCCGGCGTGAGCCGCACGCCGTTGCTCAACACGACGCCAGACAACGAGAGATTTTGCGCCTCTGCCAATTGCCGCGCGTAATCGTGCAGCATCGTAACCAGTGCAAAGTTCAGCGTCGCCTCGCCGCCGGCATATTTAATTTTGACTTTCGGAAAATCATTCGCGCGTGCCGAGCGGAAAATCGCGTCGATGGATTGCCGACCGATTTGCTCGTCCATCCTCTCGTTGGTTTTGGCGAGATAACAATAATTGCAGCGGAGATTGCAAGCATTGGTGGTGTGCAGCCAGGCGATGAGGGTGTCTTCGTGGGCGAGAGGGGTTGTGGCGTTCGGTGAGTCACGTAGGAAGCCGCTCCAGTATAAATCGACAAGAGCTTCGTGATAATAATGTAAAGCTTTCGCTTCAATTCTAAGCTGGTTGAGAGCGGCGTTTGGGGAGCACGGAACCTCGAATCGTTGCCACAAATTCAATGCGGGATCATTCAGCAATGCGATACCGGCATCGGCCTGCGTCGAGGCGAAGACGGTGTAGTCTGCGGGTCCTCGCCATTGCGTTGCCGGAGTCTGATAGAGAAGCTGATCGAACTTTAATGGCGCGGTCTGATCTGATCGGTGACGCGGCGAGATTGATAGCGGGCAGGCACAGTCGGCGCCACTATCGGCTGTTTGTCCGCGCGATCTTTCCGTGTCAACGATCACGCATGGGATAGGCGCAGCAGAGATGAATAGCATTTTTCCTCTTTTCCTCCGGGGCGGCGTCGCTTACATAGCCACGAGCGGATATTGGCTTAGTTGCAAGGTTTCATTGACAAAGGTGCGCAAGAGAAAAAGTTGTGGACGGTCATCTTTGGGCAGCCGATCCATCCACGTCAAAATTTTTTTAGCATACTTTTGGGTTTGTTCCTGCTTCGGCAGCGCGTGCAAGCGTTGCTGCACACGGTTGGCATTTTCAGTCAGCCGCTGCTGCAATTGCACGGCGGACCGCTCCTTTTTATGGGCGGCTTGCGCGATAAGCTGGCAGGCGTTCAGCAGATGCTTGAACGCTTTGTCGTAATCTTGCAGCTCGAAACAGATATCGCCGTTGGCGCGCTCGATGTTGGCTAAAATCGTGGTCAAACCATGGGCTTTCGCGACTTTTCTCGCCTCGCGGCCATATTCTTTCGCCTGCTTCAAATAACGTTCGGCCATTTGTTGGCGCCCCTGTTTTTTAAAATCCGCCCCCCATTGATAAAACAAAATCTGCAGATCGTCCAAATTATCGGCAATGGCCTGGTAATTCTTGATTTTCTTGCTCAATCGCAGGCTTTCGTGCAGGTATCTTTCCGCCAGCCGGCGGGTTTCGGCCGTGGCCTGTTGGCGAAAAGCGCAGCCGATCTCATTGAGCGCGACGAGGTGCCAGGCGGTGTCGCCTTTATCCTCCAAAATTTTTCCGGCTCTCCTTAACGCCTCCAGAGCTTTGTCAAAAGAGTTCGTGATGCGCCACAGCCGCCCCAGGTTGATCAACACCAAAGCCGCGCCGCGATCGCTCCGTGCCGCCTCGAAATAATAATACGCCTTTTGATAAAGATCGGCAGCGTGATCGATCCTTCCCATGTCTTCCATGACCATCCCCAGCGTGTTGCTGCCGAGGCCGCATTCAAAAGCAATGCCCAGCTTTTGCCGGATCTGCAAAGCCCGGCCAATATGTGTGACCGCCTTTTCCGTATCGCCTTGCAGAAAATACACGTAGCCGATATTATTGAAACAACGCGCAATATTTTTCTGGATGCCGGCTTGTTCGAGCGGCTTTTTATGATGCTCAAACGCTTTTTGGTAATGATCGAGCGCTTTCTGATAATATTGGCAAGCGTGCTGCAACTGTCCCTGCACCCGATAAATATAGCCGCGATTGTTATAAGCCTGGCCCAGTTCCCTGGCCACCAATTCCCGCAGTTCCATATCAAGGCCGGGTTGCCCGGAAATTAATTGATAAATTTTTTCTGCGGATTCGGCATGCTGCAAGGCTTCACTATACTGGCCGATATAACCTTCCAATTCGATCAACATCGTATGGCTGGTGCCTTGCAGCTTCTTGTCGCAATCCGGTCGCCGGATCAGCGAGTGCCAAAGCTCGCTGGCAAAGTCGAACTCCTCTTTCCGAAACGCCACCAGCGCTTGCTGAAACCGCAATTGATCGATTCTGTCGTTTGACAGGCGTTTCTCAAACCGGCTGATTTCGTGGTTCAACAGCTCGCAGAAAGCCAAATCGAGGTAATGCACATTGCGCTTGAAAAGGCGTTCGCCAATTCGGGAACCGACGTTCGGGTCAAGCTCACATTCATAGTAAACGTATTCGGCCAACAAGGCCCGCATTTCATCGGTTTTGGGGAGTTCCCTCCCTTCGAGCAAATCCGTGTTGCCGAGGCGTTTTTTATACCAGCCAATAATCCGTTGCAGCATCGCCTTGATTTCCCACGGGCTCTCGCGCGGCCATAGATGCCGCCGCACCAGGTCGCGCATTTCGTCGTGCAATTGAAAGCCGGGAGCCACCGGACTATATTTCACAAAACTAAACCCGCTGAGCATTTCCAACTGTTTCTTGGCTTCTTTTAGGGAAATATTCAATAACGCGGCCAGCAGGCCCGGTTCCATGCGCCGCCAAGCCAGCGCGGCCAGCAAAATAACGT
Organism: bacterium; assembly: GCA_050732275.1. Lineage (GTDB taxonomy): Bacteria > Zhuqueibacterota > Zhuqueibacteria > Zhuqueibacterales > Zhuqueibacteraceae > Zhuqueibacter. The sequence continues at coordinate 6,249 of JBOHQZ010000059.1, read as the reverse complement.
CGTCCTGCAGATCCGTCAAGCGCGAAATCCACTTCACCAGCTTTTCTCCAAACGGCCCGTGGTTGCCGATCAAGTCTTCGATCAAACCCATGCCGTTTTTTAGCCAGTCATAACATAAAGCGATGTATAAAGGCCGGCCGCCGCAGCGCGCATTGAGCTTGACGAGCTGCCGCTTGGTCAGCGTACCGGGAAACCATTTTGCCGCCTGCTGAAAAAATTCCTGCACTTCTTTGAGGTTGAATGGTGAGAGTTTGTGATTCAAAAGATAAGGCGAGAAACGCTTGGGCAGCGGCAACGGCGTGCGGCCGGCCCAAACGGTGAATATTTGCGGCTGCGGCACCGGCAGCTCGGCAGCGTCTGCGTTGCTTTCCGTTTGAATGTCCTCTTGCATTTGCAAAAGCTGCGGCAAAAAGGTTCCCATCACCCAGGAAGTCATATCGTGCATCTCTTCGCAAGTATCGAAGAGCAAAAACATGCGCCGGCCGTTTTTGAGCAACAGCTTGCAATCATCAAAGAAGGCAATGGCCACTCGGCGCACCGCCTCCCGGTACAAGCTCGCATCCGGGCTAGCGGTTAAGATTTCCTTTAAAATTTCGCGTTCCTCTTTAAAATGAGGGAAATGCACTTCGCCCAGTTGCCGAGCGATCTCTGCCAAAAGACCAAACTCCGTCCGATTGGAAGCCTGCTGGAAGTCGATGAGGTCCGTACACAACAACGCCTCGGTCCCGGCCTTTTCCCGCGCCCGGTCGCGCAAAAATTCCAATAGCCGCGTCTTGCCGATGCCGCCGTCTCCCTGAATCTGAATTATCCAATGCGGTTGGCCACCGAGGAGAACGCGGTTGATTTGTTCCAGCTCGCGCTTGCGACCGACGAAGAAGCTTTTGCTGCCGGTCGGCTGAAAGTGTCTAGCCATGTTTGACCCTCGCGTTTTAAGATCCCCTTGCCTGAAATGGATTGACATGCGGGTCGCCGAAAAGCGCCCAACTGGCCCAGCAATCCGTCTTGCGCCGGAATACTTTTTTTCTGGCCTGCCTCACCGCTTCGCCAATGCTGCTGCCGCGCAAAAAATGATCATAAAATGCCAGCGCAAAACCTTTGGCGTCGCGATCTTCGATTTTCCACATCGGGCCAAGACAGCCGCAGGCGCCGCCTTCAAGCGCGGCGATCGCCAGATTTTGAATGAATTTGCCCTGCGCATTGAGGCGTGTGGTTTCTTTGCCGGCTGCCGCGGCCCAACAGGCGTTAAAAAAAATGAACGCCGGCGCCTTCAAATAGCGCTTCAGCTCATCCGCCATAAGTTTCTTGCCTTGGGCGAGCTGCAAACCGCTCAAAATCGGATGTCGTTTATTGAAAGCGCCATGCCCGGCGAAATGAATGAAATGATAAGCATTTTGTATGAGCAATTCAACCACTTTGTTCAAATTCGCTTTCTCGGGGCCGATCAGGCAATCGACGCGAATTTTGAATCCGGTGAGCAAATCGGCGATGGCCTGCGCTTCGCGCGCGGACTGGCGCAAATCGCCGGTGGGATTGCCGATCACCAAAGCGCGATAAACGCCCAGTTTGCCCGCAGCAAATTTTCTGGGATTCGTCAAGGCTTCGATTTGCCGGCTGAACGGGCGGCGCAAACAAAGAAAATTCTCGCCATCGTGCAATAATTCAAACGGAATATCCATGGTGTCGGTGGTGAGAAGAACGGCATGGTTCCCGGTGCTTCCCAGAAATTCCTGCGCGTGATCGGATAAATAAACGCGATAGGCCACCTTGCCAATAGCTTCCGGCTTGTCGCGCCACTGTTGAATGGGATGCTTGACCTGCGTATTGATGGTTTGTGTCGGCACGACCGCAGGATTGCCGCTGTAACAACTAACATGATACTCCGCGGGCGGATTGTGGCGAATGGCGAGACGCACCAGGGGTTGTCCTTGCAAAGGGGTGCGTGAGAATTGCTCGATCATCTGCACCAAGCGCTCGATCCCGGCTCGGCCCAAAATTTCGTATAGTTCCAAATCCTGGTTTAGCAAGTCACGCAAATGTACAAGCTCCCTCTCGTCGTCGCGTTGTTCCGGAATAAAATGTGCCTGGAGCTTTTGCTCGAGCAAATTTTCCGTCGAGGCCAGCGGTGAACGGTTTGATAATATTTCGATTTGGATATGATGATAGAGCAGTTCCAGAAGCGCCGCCGCCGTTGGCCGTTCGTGCGAAGCTTCGCGTGCTAATTCTTTCTCATAAAACTGCTTGAGCTGTCGATTCAGCTTGCGGGCACGCGCCGGAAAAAGAATCGACACGGCGGTGTGCAAAAGCCGGCGGAGCGTTTTGTCAAGGCGATAGCCCGGCTTGCCGGAGTCAACCTCGATCAAATTGACCTCGGGCTTTTGCATATCACGCCAGCCAGCGGCGTATCGATGATAAGCGTGTTCCGTTGATATTTTCTCCAACAAACTGGGGTCGAAACGCCGAGGGATGCAAGCGATGTCGAAGATGGCGGGATTCCAGGTTTTGACGCCGGTACAAAGATAATGATGAATTACTTCATAATGTAGTCGCAGGGCCAGCGTTTTACGATGTTTCGGGAAATCACTTACATCGACATTCAGTCTTTGCAAGAAATAAACCACCGCCTCGGTGCTAAAAGGATGGCCGGCCGAAAGCGCATAAATTTCTTTTTCACCGCCACGGCAACGCGGCGGAGTGATATCAATGGCCGCAATATGTTGCTTGGTGGTTTCAAAATCAAAGGGAGGAACGCACTCGATAAGGGTTTGGCGAATCATCTCCAGCGGCCAGTTGCTCGCGGCCACTTGTTGCGGCCCACGACTGGCAATAAAGAGCGCTATCGGGCCAACACGAATTTCCATCAATTGCACGAGCACGCGCTGTCCGATCCAATCGAAAAAATCCGGCACACACAGCTCGCAGTTATCCATCAGCAAAGCCAGTGGCTGGCGCTTGAGCCTTTGCTTAACGCCACGCGCAAAAACCGACAGGGCTTGTTCGACGCGTTTGCTCGGATCGGCGATTGCGTCGGTGGCGTTAAGAATCGTGTCACGAAATCGCGACCGTGTTTGGCCGGGGTCAAATTGGTCGGCAAGAAAAAGGAGATAAGAGAAGGGGGAACGCACGCGCAAATTTTGGAAATCAACCCAGGTGGGAAAAAACGCCTTCTCACCACAACGCGTTTTTACGTACTTCAAAATACGCGACTTGCCAATGCCGGGCAAGCCGTAATAGACAATTCCCCGCATAGCTGGCGGCTTCAACTTCCGCAACTGATCGAGCGTTTGCTCAACTTGCTCGATTTCCTGCTGCCGATTAATAAACTGCTCTGTCCGCGGGTACGACATCACAGCCCCGTCTTTGGATTACCCCGATTTTGCATTTTACGGCTAAAACCACCATCTATTGATTTCAGCAGCTTATGGAAAATCGGGGTTTGACTTTTATATGTGCAAAATTCAAGGATTAACGGTTTGCGCCACAACAATCCGCCCGTTTTGACTGGCAACCTGATCGCAACGTCTTTCATCGTCGATCAAGTTCTTTTAAATAAGTGGCTGAATTTTTAAATTTCTGGAGCACGGCTTGGGCATAAAAAACTGCCTCGTCAAGTGAAACTGCCCAGTGTCCGTAACCCCTCAGTTATTGGTAGACAACTAACCTGTCATGCGAAGCATCTTGTTACGAACAAGCACGGTGCTGTTTTGAAAAAAGATCCCGCCACGGTGGGATGACATTTTTCTCGACCGTAATTGAGGCATTACCAGCGTTCTCATTTTTGGCTATTAAAATTTACCGGCAAAATACGATATTTGCTTACGATCTTGGACAAAGGTTTTTCCGCCACCGCTACCCGAGAACGTCTATCTGCTTTAAAGGGGAAGTTGAAATGTCAAAGAAGTGTCATCGCCCCGACTTCAACACAAAATTAAAAAATTTTCATGAAAATGTCAAGCGCTAAATTTGCAGTGTGTAATGGAAGCATTACGTATTTTTTACAGCGTAATCTGTAAAAGACGAAACAAATAAATCTTCCGCCGAAAACCACCGAAGTCACCGAGCGTCACCGAAAAATTCAAACAAATAAAAACTCGGCGACCCTCGGTGTATTCGGCGTAGTTCGATGGAAAGTTAAAATCCCAATCGTCTATAAGGCAAAACGATTAAGGGGCAAAACCATTTTTTACTAATTGATCTTCTTACTTTCCAACAAATTTACCATCACCTCCACCTCAATCGTCGGCAACTGGCAGGCGTAATTCTCGCAAATGTACGCCGTCGCTTTGCCGTCAATCATCGCCATGGATTGGATAAAAGGCAGGGACCTGCCAAGATAAGCTTGCCCTCCGCCGCTATCGGCCAGCAGCAAAATTTTGTTGGGAATGAAGCGCTCGTGTACGGCGCGGAGCATCGCGCGCGTATCCGGCGCATTCGGTTTGCCGGCGATGATGATCTGCTTTGGCTTGTCGAGGCTGAAGTCGATGGCGGCGAGCATTTGCGGCATGGCATGAGGCGCGCTTTGCAGGCGGCTGCCGAAGAGTCGCAGCGTTTGCTCGGCCATGTCCCACCACTCTTTTTTGTCGAGCATTTGTGAGAGCCGCAGCAGATTCAAGGCGGCGATGGAATTGCCGGAAGGTTCGGCGCCGTCGTAATCTTCTTTCGTACGCAGCAAAATGGTTTCGTCCTCGCCGGAGGTATCGAAAAAGCCGTTGCCATTTTTATCCCAGAACAGGCGGTTCTGCGTTTCCGTGAGCATAATGGCATGTTCGAGCCATTTGATGTCGAACGCACCTTCGTAGAGATCGATCAGTCCCTGCGTGAGAAAAGCGTAGTCGTCGAGATGCGCGGGATATTTTGCTTCGCCGTCGCGATAGCGGCGAGTCAGCGTTTTAGTCTGTGCATTGTAAAGTTTATTCAACACGAAGCTTGCGGCGCGTTCGGCGGCTTGCAAATATTTTGGCTCGTCGAGCACTTGATGCGCGCGGGCAAACGCCGAAATCATCAAGCCGTTCCAGGCGGTGATGATCTTGTCATCGAGATGCGGACGCGGGCGAATCTTGCGCACTTCAAAAAGTTTCTTGCGGCCTTCATCCAAAATCACAGCGATCTCAGTTTCCGAACGTTTAAAGCGGCGCGCGGCATCGGCGACCATGTACGCGGCATACAAAACGTTCTTGTCGTGAAACTCTCCTTGCGGGTCGCTGATCGTATTGCCGGTATCGCTCACGCCGTAATAATACTTGAAAATCTCGGCGTTTTCTTTGCCGAGCAGTCCGACGATCTCTTGCTGCCGCCAGAGATAAAATGCGCCTTCTTCTTTCTCTTCCGGATGGGCCGGATCGGGCGCGCTGTCCGCATCTTCCGCGGAATAAAATCCGCCTTCAGGATGCGTCATGTCGCGCAATACATAGTCAAGCACATCCCGCGCCACATTCGCAAAAAAAACGTCTTGGGTAATTTGATAAGCTTCGAGATATGACCACACGAGCTGCGCTTGATCGTAGAGCATTTTCTCGAAATGCGGCACGCGCCAGTGGGCATCCACCGAATAGCGATGAAAACCGCCGCCGAGATGATCGTACATGCCGCCGGCCCACATTTTTCGCAACGTGGCGATCGTCATTTCCAACGCGCCTTTTTCGTTATGGCGCGCGTAATAACGCAGGAGAAAATTGAACGCCACCGGCCGTGGAAATTTCGGCGCATTGCCGAAGCCGCCGAGACGCTCATCGAAGCTGCTATAAAACTGCGAATAGGCCGTGCGCAAAATCGGTGTGAACAGCAATGCCGAGTCCGGTGCGGCAGAAACAGTGGTGTGTTCTTGCAGCGCTTTGATGATTTGCTCACCGGATTGCAGCACCTGCTCGCGTTGCTCCATCCACGCGGTGTGCAAGCGTTGGAGCAAATCCGGAAAACCGGGCCGGCCGTAGCGCGAATCCGGCGGAAAATACGTGCCGGCAAAGAACGGCTGCAAATTTGGCGTGAGCCAAACCGACATCGGCCAGCCGCCGCTGCCGGTCATTGCCTGCACCGCGGTCATGTAGACTTTATCCACATCCGGCCGTTCCTCGCGATCGACTTTGATGCAGACGAAATACTCGTTCATAATTTGGGCGACATCGGGATTCTCGAACGATTCGCGCTCCATCACATGGCACCAGTGACAAGTCGAATAACCGATGGAAAGAAAAATCGGTTTATTCTCCTGCCGCGCTTTTGCAAACGCTTCTTCACCCCACGGATGCCAATCAA
>JBOHQZ010000058.1:0-14805 GCA_050732275.1 bacterium | reverse complement strand
AGCTTGGAAGCGGGGAGTGATTCTTGACCATGATCTCATGGTATTTAATTAATTGTGAATTCCAAAAGCTGCACGCAAAGACATCCCGCGAGCGGGGCAAAGAATATGCAAAGTTTTTTTCTTTGCGCGGCCTTTGCGTCTTGGCGCCTTGGCGTGATTTCTTTTGCTTTTCTCTGACGTGCCATCCAATATATAAATACGGAATGTTCGCCGCAGCCATTTTGCTGCCGGCGCTTTTGCAAGCCCAAAGCCAAGTTAAAAAATCGGCTCCGGATTCCTTGCAAATCAGTGCCGCCGACTCCGCACGCCGGGACTCAACGCGCCTTCTCATTAATCCCAAAAGCTTTGTCGATTCCACCGCAACGCCCGTATTTTTTTTGCCAAGTGTAGGTTTCGCCGCCGACACCGCGGCCATCTCAAAAAACTTCTTTCAAGATTTTATCCACCTCGCCGGCCAAACTTTGCCGCTGATTCCTATCATCACCGGCGAGGTTGGGCAGCCACGTTATTTGGCGATTAGTGACCTGCCCGCTCGCGCGATGTCGATTGCCGTCGATGACGTCGTATGGATTCCCGGTGTTTATGGTACTGTTGATCTCACGAGTTTGCCGGATGCACAAATAAATATGCTGGAAACCGGCGGTATCTCGCTTCGCGAGGCGGCCCTCCCTCCTGCCTCAAGTCGAATTCATTTGACCGGCGACTCGCTGCGCTATCAAACGCCGTTTTCCCGCATTGACTATGCGAAAGGCGCTTTGGGCGCTGATGCAGTGCGCCTTAAATTTGGGCGCGCGTTGGGTAAACGCCTCGCCGCTTATGTGAACAGCACATTCAGCAATGCCGAGGCTCACGCCATTGCAATCAACGATAGCGAGCAGGTTGCAGTCAAGGCTTATGATGGTCATAAAGCAAGCGCGCAACTCGATTATCATCTCAACGCGCAATGGAAGCTGCGTTATCGCCATTTCAATACGCGCAACGAAGCCGGCGTGAGCGCGCCGTTTTTTCCCGAAGAATGGCCGGGGATTAGCAGGGCGTTGCACAAGGAAGAGCGGCTATATCACGCGCTCGAGCTGTCGGACGCGAGCCGCATTTCGCTCCGGGGATTTTTCTGGCAGATCAAGGAAGAGTTGAACGATCCGGCACGGCGCGTTCAGCATCGCCTGCGCGACGGCGGCATAGAAATGCGATGGGCCAAAGAAACCGCAGCTTGGGTATTCGAGTGGCAAAGCCGTTTCGGTCTCGAAGCCGTCAAAAGTGATAGCATCAATGATCACGAGCGTTTTTACGAGCACATTTCCGCCGCTTGGGGCTGGCGTATAACATCGAAGTTGTGGATTTATGTCAACGGCGATGTTGCATATAAAAAGGAATGGCCTGCCGGCGCTTCCCTGCAAGCCCAGCTCGTCAACCGCCTCAGTTCATCGCTGACGTGGTGGCTGGCCGGAGGGCTTTGGAAAATTCCGCCGGCGCTCGGCGAGCGTGACAATAATCTATCCTATTTGACGGCGAATGAAGATTTGCAAGCGGTAGCTTTGCAACGCAGTGAAGCCGGCATCAAGTGGCAGCAGCAGCGTTTCGAGTTGCAGCTTCTTCTCGTTGGTAGTGTCTGGCAAGATGGGTTGCTTTTCCGCGCAAACTCACGCAGGCTTTTCAACAACAATCGCAGCAAATCGATTCTTGCAGCCCAGCTCGCATTAAATTGGGAGTTCGCGTCGAGTTGGCATTTTGGGGCAATTGCGGCACAAACGATTAACGAACTACCACGCGATTATTGGTTCTGGCATCAGCCGGAAGGCTACAGCCGAGTCTATTTCGAAGCCCAAAAGAGTTTCTTTGGCGGCGATCTCGAAATCTTACCGCGTCTCGCCGGACGTTTTATCGGCAAGCGTTATTCACCAAGTTTGAACACGGCAGCCGTCGAGTTGTTCGATCACACGCTGCCCAAAGCCGCCGTGTTAGATTTCCAAATCCGCGTACGCCACGGCGACGGCGCGCTGATGTTTTCCTGGGAAAATTTATTGGACCAAAAATTCGATTGGCGCTACAACGTCCCCGCGCCGCGCCGCTTTTTGCGCTGGGGATTTTGGTGGAATTTTTTGAATTAATCGTAGCCCAGTCGGCCCGGCTGGGATTATGGCTCTTTACAAAATCGGAGGAAATTGTCAGTCAGAAGGAATCTTTTGGCAAACCCGTGTAAATGCTGAATCGCAAAAAGAGCCTTATAGAATGATAATTTCTATTTCAAGATCTCATGAAATATCTTCGCCTCGCATTCATTTTTTTCGCTGCCATAAATTTTTTTGCTACTGCTGCCTCCTCACAAACCACGGCTCGGCTCGAAGGGGCCGTTTACGACCGGCAAAGCCGCCAGCCGCTCATCGGGGTCAATATCTTGCTCGTGGATACCCAGCTCGGTGCCGCGGTTGATTCAACCGGACATTTTGCCATTGCGGGAATCCCATCGGGGCAATACCGTTTGCGCGCGACACTGATCGGTTACGAACCGGTCGAAATTGGCAATCTCAAATTTTCTGCCGGCGAACGCCGGCGTATTGAAATTCTGATGAAACCGACGCTCATCGAAATGTCCGAAGTGACCGTCGAAGCCAAGCGACAAAAGAGCCGGCAGGAATTGGTCAATACGGCGCTGCACGAGTTTTCGCCGCGACGCGCCAAGAATCTCGCCGGCGGCGGCGAGGATGTGTTCCGCGCTTTGCAAACGATTCCGGGCGTACTCGCGCGCAGCGATTTCAATGCGCGCTTGTACATTCGCGGCGGCCGGCCGGATCAAAATCTCGTGCTCATGGACGGCGTCAGCGTCTACGATCCGTATCGCCTCTTCGGCCTCATCAGCATGTTCAATCCCGAAACCGTCACGGACGTGAAGGTGCTCGCGGGCGGCTTTCCAGCGAATTATGGCGACCGGCTCTCGGCGGTGCTGGACATCGAGAACCGGCCGGGCAATTCGACGGCACCGTTCCGCGCCAATATCAACACCAGTCTCACGAACGCCAATGTCGTCTTCGAAGGCCGGCTGCCGGGCCGCAAAGAAGGATCGTGGATTTTCTCCAGCCGCCGCACTTATTACGATCTCATTTTATCCAATCTCACCGACGCCGGCTCGTTTCCGAATTTTTTCGACATACAGGGCAAGCTCAATTTCGCCACCGATCCGGCCGGCACGCTCGATCTGGCTTTCGTCAACAGCCGGGAGCGCACGGATATTCTTACGACGGATAAAGATGCCAATACCGAGGAGAAGAGCACGCCGGATTCGATTGCCGTGCTCGATCGCCAGGATCAAACCATTCTCAGCTTGCGGCATCGGCGTTTGTTCTCGGCCAGGCTGTCGAGCACGACGTTGCTCTCGCATTATCGCAATCGCAACGCCAGCGATTTCGGCGCGCGCTTTCCGCTGCGGGGATTTATCTTTTCCGCGCGCGTGGATTTGCAAACCACTGAGACGGCGTTTCGCCAGGATTTTGCTTATACGCCGGGCGTGCACCACGCGATTGATTTTGGCGCCTTCATCGCCCGCCAAAAAGCACAGAACAGTTGGCAATTTTTCACCGACAATCCGGCGTTTATTCTCGCCGAAGCTTTGCGTTTTACGGATCATTCTCCCACCTCGTTTAAATCCGGCGCGTATATGCAAGATTTGTGGCAGGTGTCGCCGCAGTTGGCGTTGCAGCCGGGGCTGCGCTGGGATTACTCATCTTTTGTAGATCAGCATCTTTTCAGTCCGCGGCTCAATGTGTTGTGGGAGCCGAACATGCTGACCCGCGTGCGTTTTGCCACGGGATTTTACGGACAGTTTCCGAGCTACGAAACTTTGCAGGGTGAGGGCTTTCGCGTCTCGTTGCAAAACATCAAAACGCTGGGCATTCATGCCGAACGCGCCGCGCATTTTCTCGCCGGCGTTGAGCGAAATTTGAATGTGAATTGGACTTTGCGCATCGACGGCTATTATAAAAATTTGCGCGATTTGCTTGTTCCACAACAAGCCGACACGACATGGCTGGTGGTGACGAGTCGCGGACAGAACAGCGTGCGCACCGAGCTGCAAACGACAAAGTATTTCACTTTTCAGCCGAAGAACAACGCCACCGGTTTTGCGCGCGGCCTCGAAATTCTTCTGGAGAAACGCGCCGGCAGCCAGAGCAAGCTCAATGGTTGGATCGGATATGCCTATGCGTTGGTGCGCGGCACGGAGCCGGACAATGGACGTTTCTTTTTGCGCTACGATCAGCGCCACACGATCACGGCCGTCGCCGAGTGGCGGCTCGGGCGCAAGTGGCAGCTCGACGCGCGCTTTCAAGCCGGCAGCGGTTTTCCGTACTACAAAACCGTTTACACGGTCGAGGTGGTGGAAGACGCCAACCGCAATGGCCAGCTTGACGTTTACGAAGATCGCAACCTGAATGGGCAGCTCGATTCCGGCGAGGATCGCAACGGCAACGGCAAATTGGATTTCGTCGATCCGCAAACCGGACTGCCGGACGAGCGCACGATCGAAATGTCCGACGACAATCGCAACCGCATCGGCGACAATCGCCTGCCGTGGACCTCGCGCCTCGATTTGCGCTTGAGTTATCTGCCGCGCTTTTGGGGCGCCGGCTGGATCTTCTATCTCGACGTGATCAATGCGTACAATCGCAAGAACGTGCAGGACGTCAACTACGATCCCAAAACCAGAAAGGACGAGCCGATCTACGGCATTCCGCTGGTGCCGACGATCGGCGTCAGCGTGAAATTCTGAAAAGCAAAACGATTTATGACAAAACCATTGCAGTTTGTTTATTGGCCTGGTTTAATGGCTTTTTTATCTTTTTCTCTTTTTGGCTGTGAAAGCGGCCCGCCGCCCGGCATGACTGATCCCGGGGAATTGATTTATTTCGGCTATGTTAACAAGCAGGCGCAATGCAGCCGCTGCCACGGCGACGAGGGCCAAGGCGGCATGTTCGGTCCGAAAATTCACGGCGCGTTGCAGAAACTCGGCGTCGATAGCGTACGCGCGATCATTGCTCATGGCAAAGGTGAGGGCGATAAACGCATGCCCGGTTTGGCAAAAGAGCTGACGCCGAGCCAGATCGAGGAGGTGATTGGGTTTTTGAGAAGGCGGGATGAGCATATTACAGTTGATTCCGGCCCGGTTCCATGAGAATCATTGAGAGCATGCAATCCGAAAACCAGTAGGAAAATCCCATTTATTTGGATTCGGCTCGCTGAAACTACGGCTCGCACACCGTAAGTTGGTTTTGGCATCACCGGCAGAACCGCCACGTCTGACGACCTTTTTACCCCTGTATGGTGCCAGCGGATTGGTCGGCAGACTATTTTTATAAAACTTCTCGTCATATCCGTCTAAACACCATTCACCGGCGTTACCGCTCATGTCAAATAACCCTAAGCCATTGGGCTTCTGCTGTCCCACGGGTTGTGTCTTGTTTTTACTATTCAAAAGGTGCCAGGCATATTGATCTAAATCGCCTTCCGAATTAGTACCCGCCCACTTCATTTTCTTGCCGCCAGCAAGCGCCGCGTATTCCCACTCTGCTTCGGTTGGCAGCCGCACTTTCGCTCCGGTTCGCTGCGCCAGCCAAACGCAAAAGGCCTTGGCGTCAATCCAGCTAACATTAATAACAGGCCGGGTGCCCCGCCCCCAACCGTTATCGCTCGGTTTCTCCTTGCCAGTGGCTAGACAGAACGCATTGTACTGGTTGAAGGTTATTTCACATTTGCTGAGGCTAAAATCATTCAGTTGCACCCGGTGTACGGGCTTCTCGTCTCCCTCGCCATCGCCAAACGTATCACCCATCTCAAAGGCGCCACCCGGCACAAAAACCAGGTCGATCTCCAACCATTTGCTTCTTTCGGTTTCGGCTTTCTTCACCTTATCAGCTTTGTTCGCCGCTTGATATTTCTTAATGGCCTCGAGGTACAGTCTCTTCCCAAACAAAGCGTCGCCCCAGCGTTCGGATAACATGGCTTCGCCCGAGGTGGTACTCTGCTTGGAATCAAACTGTTTGACGAGACTGTAGCATTCCATTGCTTGCTCGTAATTCCCGCGCTGGCTCAAGTTGTCTGCTTCACTCAGCAATCCGTTAATAATTCGATTCTGGAGTTCGAGCACGCTCTGCTCTTCAGGAAAAATATTTTTAAGCTCTACACTTTTATTCCAAGCTCGCCGCCAATCCTTTTGCCGGAGAGATTTGTCTGCTTCCGCCAGGGCGTCTTTGAGCTGCTGCTCGCCGGCAATTTCCTCGCGGCGTTTGGCAAATTCCGAATTTTTCGGGAAAAATTGCAAGGCTTGCCGATATTTTTCCGCGGCCAAAATCTGTTGTCCGGCGCTTGCCAGCTTTTCGCCTTCTTGCAGAAACCAGCTCTCGATGCTCTGCAATATTTCCTGCGCCGTCGTGTTCTGTTGATCCAAGGCGAGTATCTTCTGGCAAACCTCGTATGCGTTCCTGCTGGGTGGGGAGATGTATTGCTGTTCCGACGCATAGCCTTTGGCGCGTTGTTCGAGCATAAGAACATCAATGTGTCGAGCTGCCCTTTGCAAAGCGCTGTCGGCCGGGAAACATTCCAATCCCTGCTGCATTAGATTTTTCGCCGCAACGTAATCTCCCCGCTCCTGCAAAGCGCCCGCCTGGCGGAGCAAATCGTCTCGAATAAGATCGAGCTGTTCATGGGCAAATTGATTATTTTTATGGATGGCTAACACTTTCCGATATTTTTCCCACGCGTTGTTGCCGGGTGGATCAATCAACTTGTTGTTCTGATAGAGAGTGTCGGCAATTTGCAGGAGTCGCTCGACGCGCTTTTTATCAGCCTCCGGCAGCCCATTCCAACCGGGCCCCATTTTGCGCCCCCCGCTCAGCGTCAAGACGATCAGCACAACGATTCCCAAAACCGCCAAACTCGCGATGCCAATCGCCGCTTTTTTCCAGTCGAGATGGCCGAGTTTCGTCTTAATGCCAGCCGGCTGCTCAACGGAGGGCTCGGCAATGAGTGTTTTCTCCAATTCCCGCGTCGGCGTTTCTATAATCGGCCTAACGGTTGTTGGAGTTTCTGCCTCCACCTCCTCCAAAGCTGCCAACAATTCGTCACAATTCTGATAGCGGTCCAACGGGTTTTTGGCCATGCAGCGCAGGACGATGGCTTCCACAGCTTTGGGAATATCGGTCCGGAGGCCACGCGGCGGCGTTGGCAGTTCGGCGGCGATCTTATGCATGGCCGACCAATCGGTGTCGCTGCGGAAAGGCAGTTCGCCGGTCAAGCATTGGTACATCACCACACCGAGCGAATAAATATCACTGCGGCCATCGACGGTCTTGCCTTGAACTTGTTCCGGGCTCATGTATTGCAAAGTGCCGAGAATCGTGCCTGGGCGCGTCAGTTGCGATGCCTCGGCAGAACGGGTGATTTGCGAATCTTCGGCAATGCGGGCGATGCCAAAGTCGGTCAAAACCGGCCGGCCCTCTTTGCTGATGAGAATATTCGCGCTTTTAATATCACGGTGAATCATGCCTTTTTTGTGTGCGTACCCGAGCGCATCCACCATGGGTTTTGTCCATCGCAGCATAGTCGCGATAGGCAGTGGGCCGCTCGTGACAACAATATCCTTCAGGTTTTGGCCATCGATGTATTCCATCGCGATGAAGTGCACGCCATGCTCCTCACCCTCGTCGTAAACGATGACGATGTTCGGGTGGTTCAATTGCGCCGCCTTTTGGGCCTCCCCGTGAAAACGTTTTAAAAACTCTTCCTGGTGGATCAAGTGTTGGGGCAGGACTTTCAGGGCCACAGGGCGATTGAGGTTTTTCTGAATGGCTTTATACACAACACCCATGCCGCCGCGGCCGATTTCTTCGATGATTTCAAAACGGGCCATCAACGCTTGCCGGATGGCCGTATTTGAGAAAGCGGTGACACCCGCGGAATCGGTCAGAAAACTGCCGCAGTGCTTGCATTTAATCGCGTTGGCCCTAATTTCCTCGTCACAAAAAGGGCAGCGTTTGATGGCTTCACTCATGGTTTTTTTCCTCTGATTTCGCGCATGGATGAACTTACATGTTTACCACCCCGCTTGTTTCGCCATCCCTAATTCGAAGCGAGGTAATCACTATAACGAGTTTGTAATAACCCACTCATACCAAAGTTTAGCACCTACCCCCGATTGCCGTTGCACTGTTGAACATTGAGTAAGCCATCAAAACAAGGGGTATTGGGGGATGTGACAAAATATATACAATTTTTTCTGAAAAGTCAAGATACGAAAAAAGCATTTTTCGTAAAAAGTTCTTGACATTTTAACTAATATTTTGTAAAGTATGCCATAGTTTTTAAATAAATCTTTATGCTGGAAAAGATCATGGTATAGCGAGTTCGCAAACTTGCAGCCGAAGGCACAGCATGGCAATGGGCTTAAAGGAATGCCAAACCGGCGGTCTTCACTTAACGATCATGTTGTTTCCCACCTTTGCACCAGGAAAAATTTCATAAAAAGCCGTTTGGGTTACTTCCAAGAAGTTAAATTTGAGATCGACTGCACCGAGAATTTCAGGTTTTGAGGTTTAAAGACCGAGGTCGATAGTTTCAGGCAAGGGAGTCTGGAATGACTGCTGTAAAATTAAAGGTGTTACAAGAAACTCAGCCTGCCAAAACGCAAGAGTTTCTTTATCATCAGGACATTGTTACGATCGGGAGGGTGTCCTCCAACTTATTGCAATTGCCTGATCCGCAAAAAAAGCTCGTTTCCCGTAACCACGCCCGAATCGAGCGCATCGCCGAAGCTTTTCACCTGATTGATCTCGGCAGCACGAACGGCACCTACCTCAATGATAAAAAACTAGAGGCAGACCAACCATACGAACTGCACCCGGGCGATCAGATCAAAATCGGTGAATACTTGATCCAATTTTTTGCCCTCACGATGCCGGAGCCAGAAGAGCCTGAGTTGCCGACTCTAAATACCAATCCCTTTCTCAATGAATCGAATGAGTTTGCCCGAGCGCTGGTCAGCATCGGCAAAAAATTCCTTGCTTGCGCCGAAAACAGCCAGCGCCTGAAAAATTTGCAGGATGCTCTCGCCGAGCCTTTGCGTCAACTGGCGGCAAGTGAAATCGGCGCTGTCCTCAAAACCGTTCTCGCAGGCCTGAATGGAGCGGCCGTCGGTTCCGACAATCATCAGAAAGAATCGCCTCCAGAAGAGTTGGACGCCAAACTGCTCGAAACGCAAAACGTCATTCAGGCCATGCGCGAAGAAGCGCAACAGCTTCAAGATGAAAACCGGCAACTGCGTGATTTGATCGATGCCATGGAGTCGCAGGCGCCAGATGCGAGCCCAGCGGCGCCAACGAATCAAGAAGAGTTTGCCGCTAAATTGCATGCGGCGCAAGCAACCATCCAAGCATTGCGCGAAGAAAATCGAGGCTTGCAGGCTTTGATTAACGCCGATGGTTCTCCTTTACCCAGCCCCGCGCCAGCTTTGGTTTCTGCTCCAGAGCCGGCGACGGCGCGTCTGTATCAGGTTTTGGATCTTCTGTTGGAGGCCGTCGTCAAAATGATTGCCGGATCCAGCAAATTTGAATCCGAATTCATCGGGACAACGATCAACCACCCCCCCGATTTTGCCAAAATATATAAGAGTTCAAGCCAAGAATTGAAGAAACACCTCTTGAACGAGAGCGTCTCCGCGCAGGAAAAGACTGAGTTGATAAACGCTTTAAAACAAATCCTGGACAGGGTCATTGCACATCAGATGGCGCTCTTGGATGGATATCACAAGTGCGTCAATGAGGTGCCACAAAATCTGCTGCAATTGCTTGATCCGAAAAAACTCAGCAAAGAACTTGAAGACAGGCAGGTCAAAATTCCCATTTTTTCCGAAAAGAAGTTTTGGCAGGCTTACTGCGCCAAGCATAACGAACTCATGAAAGAGGATCGCCGATTTTTTGGGGAAAAAATATTTCGTCCCGCTTTTATGAAAGGATACCATGAGCGAATGGATTCGGTGCGGGTGGAAATTACCGACGTGAAAAAGCTTTGACGGCCGTCCACGCGCTTGTAAAACACACGTAGTGCTGACCCAGAAACTTGAGGCGTAAAATATGGCCCAACACCATAAGGTGGTGTGGTACGAAGGTATGAATCTCGATCCCCACCATTTTCAGCAAGCTGATCGTTCCCATCAAGCGACTCTGAATTTCCGCATCCACGCGCTGGTGCGTTATGATTGGGGATTCTTCGAGCTGAAGATCAACAAGGAGGCTTTGGCCCAGGGCCAGTTTGGCTTGGAAAAATGCCAGGGCGTTTCCCCGGATGGCTTGGTTTTCGATATGCCCGGCGCGGATCGTTTGCCGAAGGCGCGCGCGATTGCCGAGTTTTTCCCGCCCACTGCGGCCAAACTTGACGTCTTTCTCGCCATCCGAACGGAACGCGCCACCGGCAGCAATTGCCAACTGGAAGACTCTCCCAAGGGCGCCGCCGACAGCCGGTTTGTGATGGAATCCCGCGACCTCACGGATGACAACTCCGGCGCCAACCCGCGCCAAATCGGTTTGGCGCGTCCCAACTTCATGCTGCGCATGGCTGGCGAACCGCTGGATGAATTCAGTGCGCTAAAAATCGCCGAAGTCGTGCGTACCCCGGCCGGGACGTTTGCGCTGAGCGACAGTTTTATACCGCCGTGCCTGTCCATCGGCGCCTCCGAGAATCTGTTGCGTGAGGTCAACGATTTATTTGGCAAGCTCGTCGCCATCAGCAATGAGCAGCGGGCGCAATTACCGTTTGGCAAAACTGAAGTGGCCGTTCCGGACCTGACCAGCCTTTGGCTGGCCCAGACCATCAACACCGTCATTCCCCTCTTAAAACACCGGCTGGAAACAATCAAGTGCCACCCGGAGGCGCTTTATGCCGATTTGTTGGCGTTGGCCGGGCAACTGACAACTTACCCGACCGACCTCGGGATCATGCCGACGGCGTTCCAGGTTTATGAGCACGAAAATCTCACCAGGTGTTTCAACCAACTTTGCGACCAAATTCAGGAGATTCTGAAGAGAATAAGGCCATCGACGCCAGTCGTACCGATTACACTGAACAAGAAGGGCGAATACTTGTGGTTCAGCGCATCTATTGACGAGAAACTTCTGCAAACCGCCCAGTTCTACCTCGGCGCCAGCGGCGACGTGGACGAGCGCAAGCTCGCTGATGAACTGCCTCGCAAGCTCAAAATTGCGACGCCAGAAGGGATTCACGCTTTGGCGCAAGCGGCAGCGCTCGGTCTCACGGTGGTTTACACGCCCCGCCCACCGGCCGGTTTGTCCAACCAGCCCGTGCATTGTTTTCAGTTGCAAAAGACGGGGTTCTTTTGGGAGGCGATTGGCAAAAGCCGCGCGGTGGGGATTCTCGTCCCGGCCGAATTTATGAAATTGGATTTAAAATTGTGGGCTGTAAAACCGGCTTGATTTTAAGGAGACCACGCTTATGCGGGATAACACAAGGCCACGCCTGCTCGAGTTAGGCTCTGATTGTTTGATCCTGATTCTGCAATTGCGCGTCGCCAAAGAGTTCGGCGACGCGATCACGCTGCGCCAACGTCTCATCAATTTATTCAATCGCTTTGAGCGCAATGCCAAACAAGCCGGCATCGAAGCCGAAGCCGTTGACACCACCAAATTTGCGCTCGCGGCTTTCATGGACGAGACCATACTGGGGTCGGAATGGAGCGGCAAGGATGCCTGGCTGGCGCAACCGCTGCAAATGGAGTTTTACAATCGCTTTGACGCCGGCGAAGAATTCTTCAAGCGCCTGGAGCAACTGCGGCAAAGAGTTCAGGCCAACGCCGAGGTATTGGAAGTTTATTACACCTGCATGGTTTTAGGCTTCAAAGGAATATACCAATTCGAGCCTCCGGAAAAGCTGCGAACGCTAAATGAGGACGTTTATAACGAGCTGCGCCGCGCCGCTGGCAAGTCTGCCAATTTGCTTTCTCCGCACGGCCGGCCGCGCGGAGAAATCAAGCATGTCGTCAAGGAAAAAGTGCCGGCCTGGGTTGTCGGCGCTGCCGCTGCTGCCATCGGCCTGCTGTTCTATCTCTTTATGACGCTGCGGATTTCCAGCCAGGCCGACGCCATTAAAGAAGCGATTGCAAAAATTATCTAACAAATACCAAGCCGGGAGAAGCTATGGGTTGGTTGACGAAGACGTTAAAGAGCCGGCGAATGATGATCGCCATCGGCTTTATCCTTTTGATCGTGTTGATACTCGTGATCGGCGCTTTGCGCATAGGCGAGTCTTTAACTCCTCTGCTGACGTTCACCGAGCGCATCCTTTGCGTCGTTCTCGTGGTTTTTCTGTGGATTTTGTTCTTCATGTATGAACGCATGCAGGAAGTACGCAGCGCCGGACTTCTGGAGCAATCCATTCAGCGGCAGGCGGAGGATCAACGCCGTGGCGTGCGCCCGGAAAAACGCGCGGAGATCGAGCAATTTCAAAAGGAGCTGACCGCTGCCATTGAAGCGCTGAAAAAATCGCGGCTCGGCAAAGGCCGCCGCAGCGGCAACGCCGCGTTATATGCCCTGCCTTGGTATCTAATGATCGGCCCGCCGGGCGGCGGCAAAACGACGGCCATCCGGAATTCGGGATTGGATTTCCCAACCGGCATTGACAGCAGCAAAGAGCTCCGCGGGGTTGGCGGCACGCGCAATTGCGAGTGGTTTTTCTCGACTTCCGCCATATTGCTGGACACGGCCGGGCGTTACGTCAGCGAGGACGACGACCGGGAAGAGTGGCTCGCCTTTCTCGACATGCTCAAAAAGCACCGCCGGAAAAAGCCCATCAACGGCGTGCTCGTGGGCTTCAGCATTCAAGACTTGCTCGATGCCGATGAGGACGAGATCAACGAACACGCGCAAAAAATACGTCAGCGCATCGATGAACTCATGCAACGGCTCGGTTTTCGTTTTCCGGTTTATCTCGTTTTCACCAAATGCGACCTGCTCGACGGCTTTGTGGAATTTTTCGGCGACTTGAACCGGCGTGAACGCGAGCAAATATGGGGTACCAGCTTCACCCCGGAACAAATAGAACAAATGAAGGGCTCCGATCCGCGCGCGACGTTTGCACAGGAATTTCAGCTCCTCCTGGAAGCGCTGACCGACCTGCGCATGAGCCGGCTGCACAGCCAAAGCCCGCTTAAACGCGAGCAGCGGCGCAAAGTCTTTTTGTTCCCGCTGCAACTCGCGGCGGTGAAAGACAAAATGGCCAGTTTTGCCGGCAAATTATTTCAAGACAATCCCTATCAGAAAGACAACCCGATTTTTCGCGGCTTTTATTTTACCAGCGGCACGCAGGAGGGCGTTCCGCTCGACCGCGCCATCGAAGCCATTTCGCGCGAGTTTGGTTTGCCGCCGTTGCCATCCGAAGGCGACGGCGCGGAAACCGAGATCAAGCACTATTTTATCAAAGACCTGTTTAACGAAGTGGTTATTCCCGATAAAGATTTTTTGCTGGGAGAAACTTCGCGCGCGGCCGAGGCCAAACAATTGGCGCGCTTGGGTATTATGGTCGGCTCGGTGCTGGCGCTGGGATTATTTATCTTGGGAGTTTCTCTAGATTATAATGACAGCCAAAAGAAAATGAAGGTCATGGCCAAGGCCGCACAAGTGGTGCAAGACGTAAAATGGCCCGGCATTTGGGGAAGAAATTTGGGGTTGCTGGAACTGTTGCGCCAGCGCATGGAGCGTTATGACGAAGGCGGGCCGATTTTGCGTTTTGGCATGTCCCGCCGTGGCACCATGCTGGAGGCGGCCCGCAGCCTGTATTTTAGAAAAATGAAAGACTTCGTGGATAAATATCTCTTCAGCGAGCTGCAGCGCCGGTTGCAGGGGCATGCGTTCAATAGAAGCACAACGCAAGAACAAGCGTACAATTATTTGAAAGCTTATCTGTTCATGAGCGACGAGGTGGACCGATTGAACAAGAACGAATGTGACTTCTTACGAGGTGAGCTGATGGCGCTTTTGGCTCCGCATTTTCGCAGCAGCGACTCTTCCGCCAATGGCGGCACACAAGATCTGCAAACTTTGACCAATCAGCACATAAAATTCTTTGTTGAAAATCTCAGTGAAAAAAGAATCCCGGCTTACAAAAGCGACGTCGCCCTCGTCAATGGCGCGCGTGGTTTGTTAATTGCGCCGGTTACCGCGCTCTCGGTTTACAGCAAAGGCATTAAAAGCCAGGGCTTCGCCCAAATGCCGGGCACCTTCAGCGTGGCCGGGGCTTTAGGGAGCGGCTATGCCAATTTATTAAGTACAGATAAGCCGGTACCCAATCTTTTCACGCGCGCCGGTTGGGACAAATTTGCCAAAGACGCGATTGCCAGAGAGAGCCAAGACCCGGGACGCGAGGATTGGGTGCTGGGGAATAAAGACCGCCAGTTATCGGATGAAGTCAAAAGCCCTGAAATGCTGGCCGAAAAGCTGCGCGACTTCTATTTCAGAGATTATATCCGGGTGTGGTGGGAATTTCTACGGAGCTTGCAATATGAAAATCTTACCGACATTGGCACTGCTTCCGACCGCCTGAAAACGCTCAGCGAGCCTGGAACCTCGCCGCTCAAGGTGCTATTGGAAAAAGTGAGTGCTGAAGTCAGCTTCGATGAAGGCTTAAAAAGCATCATCAAAAGCGGCGCACAGAGGGTCAATATCCAACTGGCTGAACATCCTGTAGACCGGGCTTTTGTCGGTCTTCATGCTTTTATCAGCGGCGAGAACAGTCCCCTAACCGGTGCGCTTGGCT
>JBOHQZ010000057.1:0-14845 GCA_050732275.1 bacterium | reverse complement strand
CCAATATCAGTGGCAACGGCACGATATACTATCGCTATCATAGAAACGGCCCGGACTCGAGCGGTTGGTCCTCATTAAAAAATCTTTCGCAAATCGTTCCCGGCTCGTATACGGGGCATCAAAACCCGTCGCTCACTGCGAGCGGCACCTCGGGAGACAAAACGCTTCATGTCGCTTGGGAAGCCACATATACCGGAGGCCTGACCCGCCTCATTCATCGCAAAGCCACCGACTGGTATACATGGCCTAATAATTATACTGTCTTCCAGAGTAACACGTCGTTGCGCCAGCCCAGCATTACCGGGCTTAGCGCTGGTAATGCCCATTTGCTCTTTCAAGATATGGTTAATCAAAACGAACCCGATATTTACAAAGTCAATTACAATGGCGTATTGTGGAACCTGTTGCTTTTTGTGTCAACCGGCACCAACCCCTCAGTCTCGGTGGGCAACACCACGGCAAAATATGTCTGGAAGTATGGCAGTAGTGCGCCGTACCAAATCAAAACGAGCACGGAGACTTTGAGCAAAACCGTTGCTGATCCGCTGGCCATGGCGTATCATCGCTCCATTGCCATCATCGACACGACCACCAACGCCTGGCTCGAGGTGCGCCTGGACAAGCTGGCGGTTAAAACCCGGCGCGGCGAGGAATTCGTTATTCCGTTTACGAGCGCCAAAGAGGATTCTTTGACTTTGAGGCCGGCCAATGCTTTCAGCAACCTCGCTTCGTCGCCGGTTGCTTTGCCGGCGGACGCTGAAAGCTTGGCCGTGCAGTGCCAAGTCAGCGGGCAAGGTTTGTCAGCCATTAAAAATGCAGCAAATCCAATTGCCGTCGAAATCGTTTTCACCGGAAAGAAAGGCGCCACGCTCCGGGTGCCGATTATTAATATCAGCACAAACGGTTTGGCGGAAACCAAGATTTACTCAGCGCGAGGAACGGCGGCCTTTGCCGGTGGCGAGGTCAGTGTCCGCACGGAAGTGGCCGGCTTTCGCAACAAACCTTCACTCATCGCCAGCCTCGGGCACATTTATGAAATTGTCGAAACGCCATTGCCAAAAGCTTTGGAGAGCATCACAGAAACAGCGACACCGCAGGCATTTTTCTTAGAAGCTTATCCCAATCCATTTAATCCTTCCACCCAAATTCGTTTCGCTATGAAAGAAGCAGGCGTGGCAACGCTGCGGGTTTACAATCTCAACGGCCAATTGGTTCGCGAGCTGTTGAATGAATATCGTCCTGTTGGAGAGCATTCCATACCATGGGATGGCCGCAACGATCGCGGAGTCACAGCAGCCAGTGGGGTTTATTTCATTCGTTTCGAGGCGGGCAAGGAAGTAAAACTCAACAAGGTGATGCTGGTACGTTAAGAGAAATGACTTGAGTTGGTCAAAGTTATTTTATCCGGATTTACCGAATTTGGCAGGTTCATTCGTCCCAGCGATTCGGTAAATCCGGATATACTCGAAGGTAATACTAAAGAAGCTTTTGTTATTGAACTTAGAACGTTATTTTCCCACCTACCGCGTGCAAGGTCTGTAAAATCAATTTGTCGCGCCTCATATTCCCAAGCCCAAAAACTTCCAACTCCCTTCATCTCCCAACGTCTAATAAAATGAGGGGTAAACCAGAGCAAGTCCCTCAAAGCGTAAAATTTGGCACGAAATATGAATAGGGTATTTACTATGGGCTACGTATTAAAGGAGAAAGGCGCTGTGAGAGGCGTGGCGCGAACAGCGCGCCACGAGATCAACTAACAAATCTGTAATACTCTCCAAGGAAGTGAGAACTCAACATGACCCACAAACATCATTTTTCAATTTGGCAGCCGCTGACAATATTAATCATATTGCTCACGATCTCCTCTGCATGGGCACAGGTCGGCAACTATTTCGGCCAGAATAAGGTGCTCTACAAGGATTTCGACTGGGCGGTTTTTCGTACCGCGCATTTCGATGTGCATTATTACCCCGAAGAGAAACAGGCGGCGCAGGATGCGGCACGCATGGCGGAGCGCGGTTATGCTTACTTGAGCGCCACGCTGGATCATCAGGTCAAGGAAAGAATCCCCCTCTTTCTTTATGCTTCGCTCAATGATTTTCAACAAACCAATGTCGTCTCCGACCTGCTCGATCAAGGCACGCGCGGCGTTACCGAGAGCTTGAAAAACCGCGTCGTGCTGCCCATCACCGGCTCGTATCGCGAGTTCAACCACGTGCTGGTTCACGAGCTGGTGCATGCCTTTCAGTATGACATCATGCAGAACAGCAAATTTAAGAACAGCCGGTTCAATCCCCCGTTGTGGTTCGTGGAAGGCATGGCGGAATATCTCTCCGTCGGCATGGACAACACCACGCGGATGTGGGTGCGCGACGGCTTGCTCAACGACAAGCTGATGACGGTGTCGCAATTGAATAGCGCCTACGATATTCGCGTCTACCGGCTGGGCGAATCGCTCTGGCATTACCTCGGCGAGACGTACGACAAGAAAATCGTTGGCAACATTTTCAAAAGCGCGGTGAATTTGGGCAATGTGGAGCAGGCGCTCAAAAAACAGCTTGGCTTCGATGCGAAGGAGCTGACCAAGCGCTGGCACGAATACGCCCGCAAATTGGCGGTGCCGCAAGATTCGACGCTGCAAAAGCCTGAACAAATCGCCGAGCGCATCACGCATCAACAGGGCTATTACCATCGCCTCAACCTCGTGCCTTCGGTCAGTCCGGACGGCAAGCACATTGCTTATGTTGCCAACAAAGATCTCAACGAAGATATTTATTTGCTCAGCCGGGATCGCAACGGCAAGTGGAAAGAGACGCGGCTGATCGAAGGCGGCGAGAGCAAGCGCTTTGAAACGCTGCGCTATTTTGATACCGCCATCGGCTGGTCGCGCGACGGCCATCGTCTCGCGTTCGTTGCCAAATCCGGCAAAGACGATGCGATCTACGTGATGAATCCGCATACGCGGAAAGTCACACAAAAATTCGTCTTCGAGAACTTGAGCGGCTTGCAATCGCCCAGCTTTTCGCCGTATGGCGACGAGCTGGTTTTTGTCGGCATCGCCGGCGGCATCTCCGATTTGTATATCGTCGATTTGGCGGACAGCAAAGTGAAAAGATTGACGAACGATCGTTTTGCCGAGCTGCATCCGCAATGGTCACCGGATGGCAAAGCGATCGTTTTCGTCACCGATCGTGGCGAGGGCACCGATGAAGCCAAATTGTTGTTCGGCGATTATGATCTGGCGGTGTATCATCTTGCCGGCAATCGCATCGAGATGATGACGGCGCTGGCGGGCAATGCCACCAGTCCGCAATGGTCACCCGACGGCAGTGAGATCGCTTTTGTTGCCGATCATCATGGCATTCCCAACATTTATCGCCTGCGCGTGACCGACAAACAAATCATGCCGGTGACGAATTTGCGCGACGGCATCGCCGGCATCACCGAAACCACGCCCGCCTTGAGCTGGTCGGCGAATGGCAAGGTGATGGTGTTCTCGGCTTTTCAGAAAACCAGTTGGCAGCTTTATCGTCTCGACGCGACGAAATTGCCCACCGCATTGACGCAACTCGCCTCCACCGAAAAAGCCATGAATTTCGCCAAAGACGACACTGCTACTGCCTCTGCCACTGCTGCTGCCGCTGGCTGGCTCCCTCCTATTCCCGATCCCAACTTACTTTATGCGAATTATCGTTTGACCCCGGCGGACTCTATCGAATCGCGTGGCTACAGCAGCAAATTCAAATTGGATGCGGTGGCGGTCGGCGGCGGGTATAACACGTATTGGGGCGGAGTTGGCCAGGCATTGTTTCTCTTCACCGATATGCTGGGCAATCACAATCTTTATTTTGCCACCGAAATGCAGTTGAGGAACCCGTTGCACTCGGATTTGGGCCTGACCTATTTCAATCAGGGCAGTCGCATCAATTACGGCGTGCAGGCTTTTCAAGCGAATTCGTTGTATACGATCGGCGTCGGCTTCAATGCGCTGCAATATTTGCGGAACACCTATCGCGGCTTCAATGCGATTGCGGCGTATCCGTTCAGCCGTTTCTCGCGTGTGGAGCTTTTTGCCGGCATGACGTGGGTGGATCAGGATGTGGTGCAAGAGATTTACAACAACAGCGGCATCGATCGACAAACGTTTAATATCGGCCTCTACAAATACGCCCAAGTGGGCGGCGCGTTGGTGTTTGACAATACCGTTTACGGCCCGCTGGGCCCGACGAGCGGCAGCCGCAGCCGCTTCTCGGTGGAGACGACGATGAACGATTTTCAATTCACCAATTATTTTGCGGATTATCGAAAGTATTTCAATTTCGGCCATCGCACCGTGTTGGCCTGGCGGCTGATGAGTGCAACGAGCGTCGGCCGCGATGCGCAGATTTTCGGCATTGGCGGGCCGTACACGTATCGCGGCGCAGATTATGACACGTTTTTCGGCACGAAATTTCTGGTGAGCAATCTTGAATATCGTTTCCCGCTGCTGCCATTTTTGCCGGCCAAGCTTGACTTTCTCAGCGCTGCGGCTTATTATGATGCAGCGGCGGCGTGGGGCATCGATATACCGGGATATAGCAAAGAGGCTTTTCAGCCGTTTACTACGGAAGGCGGTTTCGGTTTGAAAGATTTGAAGAGTGCTGTAGGCGTCGGCGCGCGCTTGAACCTCGGCTATTTTCTGCTGCAATACGACGTGGCCTGGCCGACGGATTTGCGGAATTTCAGCCGACCGGTGACGCAGTTTTCGATTGGGACGTTTTTTTAATGTTTTAGTGGATATTTGGCATTGCGACAAAGACGGCGTCTATTCGGGATATGCCGGGCAACCCGGCGGCGTCAGCACGGTCGGACAGACATTTTTGCGCGGCATTCAAATGACGGATGCCAATGGCCAGTGCTCGTTCACCTCCATTTATCCCGGTTGGTATCAAGGGCGTGTGACGCACGTTCATTTCAAAGTGCGTTTGACTTCCACAACGTATGTGACTTCGCAATTCGCTTTTCCGGATAATATCAACACGGCCGTTTACACAACATCATTGTATGTGGCCAAGGGACAGAACTCAGTGACGAATACTTCGGATAACATTTTCGGCACTGCCAATCCGGAAAATCAGGTCATGGCGGTCACGCCCAACGCCGCAACCGGCGGCTACAACGGCACTTTTACTATCGGCATTTCCGGCGCGACCGGCGTGGAGGATTCTCAGATCGAGCCGGACGGATTTTCGCTGCAGCAAAATTACCCCAATCCTTTCAACCCTTCGACGACGATCACTTACAACTTGCCAATCGGCAGCGAGGTCAAGCTGGTCGTGTATGATGTGTTTGGGCCGCGAGGTGGCAATACTGGTTGAAGCGAAACAATCGGCGGGAACGCATAAGGTCGATTTTGATGCCAGCAAGCTCACCAGCGGTTTCTATTTGTGCACATTGCGGGCGGGAAGCTTTGTAGCAACGAAAGAAATGCTGCTCATCAAATAATCCTCAAACGTAAACCAGCCAGCCCGGCTGGGCCGTTGCCAGCAGTTGGCTGCACGGCGGCGGTGCTAAAGCGCAATGGTAAGCCACGGCTTGCGCTTTACAAATTACGTCAGTCATTTGGCGAAATTGGAAGCAACGCCAGCGACAAAAACCGGCCCACAAAGCCGGTTTTTTGTTTTTATCGCCAAAAGATTATGATTCCCTTCCTAATTTAATTAACCCAACTCCCACTGCCGCACAATAAAACCTACTCGCCGCTCAAAGTCAAAAAGAATTTTAGGTTTCGCCGAATTTATAATTTCTTAACAATTTCTTAATATTGACTTAACATTTAATTAACCCACATGTATTACTATTTTTGATCTAGTTGCGGTCGATGGTCAGGAGGCCGTAAAACCATTGCGATTATTGCCACCTGCCGTTACAAAATTTCTAATCAAACCTCTTGTGCTTTGGTTTTTAATTTATTATCTTTTTATCCGCAAAAAAGCCGGACGTATTTTAAATTAAAGACAAACAAGCACATACTACAGAGATTCTGCTATGGCAACACATTTGGAAGAAAGTCTTAAACGGGGAATCGATTTAATCCGTCACAAAGTGATCGAGATGGGCAGCCTGGCGGAGCGCGCGCTGCAGGGCAGCCTGCAAGCGCTGGTCGAGCGCAAGCATCAGTTGGCTTACTCGGTTATTTTGCGAGATCAATATATTGACGAGCTGGAGAAAGAGCTTGACCGTTTGTGTTTGGAGTTCGTGTTGCGGCAGCAGCCCGTCGGCGCGCACCTGCGCTTTGTTTATGCCGCGATCAAAATCAACAACGAGTTGGAGCGCGTCGGCGATTATGCCGAGAGCATTGCCAGGCATTTTCTCCGGATCAGCGACATCGAGCCGCAGCCGTCTTACGCGAAATTTGTCGAGATTGCCAACATGTCGATTCCGATGTTGCGCAACGCGATTCAGGCCTTTGTCGATCAAAACGTCGAATTGGCGCGCGCGACCACGGCGCTGGAAGACAAGGTGGATGGCATCCGCAACGGCATTCACGAAGATTTGATGCAACTGCGCGAGGAGGGCAAGCTGCCGCTGGAGATGCTGGCGCCGTTGATGATCATCGCCAGCCGC
Organism: bacterium; assembly: GCA_050732275.1. Classification (GTDB taxonomy): domain Bacteria; phylum Zhuqueibacterota; class Zhuqueibacteria; order Zhuqueibacterales; family Zhuqueibacteraceae; genus Zhuqueibacter. Next base: position 8,239 of record JBOHQZ010000057.1, on the reverse strand, counting down.
TTCGAGCGCGTCGCCGATCAAGCCTGCAATATCTGCGAAGAGGTGATGTTCATGTGCTCGGGCGAGTATATCAAGCACAAGGGCGGCGAGGTGTTTCGCGTGCTTTTTGTCGATGACGGCAATGCCTCCACGAGCCAGATGGCCGAGGGCATCGCCGATGCGCTCAACCAATCCAAATTCGTGTTCAGCAGCGCCGGCATTTCGCCGCGCTCCGTCGATCCGCGCGCGGTGCGCTTCATGGCGGACAAGGGCCTCGACATTTCGCGCCAGACCTCCAAGTATCTCAACCAAATTCCGAATCTCGACCATTATCAAGTTATCGTCGCGCTCTCGAAATCGGCGCGAGCGGCATTTCCGCCGGCGCCGACGAAAACGGTGAGCATCGAGTGGGAAGTGCAGGACCCTACCAAGGCTGAGGGTTCGCTGGAGGAAACACGCGCGGCTTATGAAAAGACTTTTCAATTTTTAGAAACACACATCCGAGATCTTGTTGAAGCGATTCTCGGCGATGACATGAATAATCACTAAATTTTTTCTTTTGATAATCAAGGAGCGAAGAAATGCGAAAAAACATGCGATTCAAATCGCTTTTGCTTTTGAGCGCCATCGTGGTATTCGCCGCGCTGTTGCTGCAAATGGGTTGTGGGAAAAAAAGCGAGGAAGGTGGCACACCCGTTGAAAAAGTGAGCATCCAGAACCAAGGCTCGGATACGATGGTAAACTTGGCGCAGGCTTGGGCCGAAGCGTATGCGCAAGTCGACTCATCAGTTTCAGTTGAAGTTTCCGGCGGCGGCTCAGGAACCGGCATCGCGGCGTTGATCAACGGCACCGTCGACATTGCCAACAGCAGCCGCAAGCTGGAAGAAGGCGAGCGCGCGAAGGCTACACAAAACACCGGCAAAGAGCCACAGGAGTACATGGTAGGCTTTGACGCGCTGGCGGTTTTTGTGCACAAGGATAATCCGTTAGAAGAGATCACCATCGAACAGATTGGGCAAATCTACAGCGAGGGTGGCACGATTACGAAATGGTCGCAGCTTGGCGTAAAGAACGCGGCGTGCGCCAACGACGAAATCATCCGCGTCAGCCGCCAAAATAATTCCGGCACCTATCATTATTTTCGCGAGGCGGTTTTGGGCAAAGGCCACGATTTCAAGCTCGGGTCGGTTGACATGAACGGCTCGAAGGACGTGGTCGAGTTGGTGAGCAAAACCCCGTGCGCTATCGGTTATAGCGGCATGGGCTACGCCACGGCCGAGGTAAAAATGCTCCGCGTCGCCAAGAAACAAGGCGATCCGTCTTTCCCGCCGTCAATTGAAACGACGCTCGATCATACCTATCCGATTTCCCGCCCGCTTTATATGTATACATTGGGCACGCCGAGTGAGCACTTGCAAAAATATCTCGATTGGATTCATGCTGACGCCGGCCAACAAATCGTCAAAGAAAGCGGCTATGTGCCATTACCGAAAGACGGCGGCTTGAGCAGTGGAACTCCGGCAAAGGAATAAGCTACGATGACGAATAAACGCCGCATCGGAACTTTCGCTGAGCCTGTTATCGAAGGCTTGATTCGATTTTGTGGCATCAGCGCCATTCTGTTCGTCCTCGGCATTTTTTTCTTCGTGTTTCGCGAAGGTGCTGGTTTCCTGATCGCCAAGCTGAATCTGCAGGAATTTCTGACCAGCATCGAGTGGTATCCCGACTCGCCAAGCAACAAGCGTTACGGCGTGCTCGCGTTGATTGCCGGAACCGCCAGTGTCACCGTTTTGGCGATGGCCATCGCAGTGCCTTTTGGCTTGGGCGCGGCGATTTTTATTTCGGAATTTTGCAGCCCGCGCATCAAAGAAACTTTTAAGATCGTCATTGAATTGCTGGCGGCGATTCCGTCGGTCGTGTGGGGCTTCATCGGTTTGACCGTCATGAATCCGCTGATCATCGATCTTTTTGACGCCCCCATCGGCCTCAACGTTTTGAATGGCGGCATCATTCTCGCGTTGATGAGCGTCCCGATCATCGTCTCCATCGGCGAAGATTCTCTCAAAGCAGTGCCGGATGCCTATCGCGAAGCGGCGCTCGCACTTGGCGCCACCCGCTGGCAGATCGTTTACCGCGTGTTGCTGCCCGCCGCGAAAAATGGTTTGTTGGCGGCGGCTTTGCTCGGCGTTGGCCGCGGCGTCGGCGAGACCATTGCGGTACTGATGGCGACCGGACACGCGGTGCAAATTCCCCACAGCTTGCTCGATCCGGTGCGAACGCTCACCGCGACGATTGCCGCCGAGCTGGGCGAGACGCCAGTGCGTTCCGATCATTATCAGGTTTTGTTCATCATTGGCATTCTGTTATTCACCATTACGTTTGTCGTAAATCTGACTGCCGATTTGGTCGTCAAAGGCATTCGAAGGAAATAATGTTTACAGAAACTGCATTGGTTCGCAAAAAAAAGCGCACCGAAGCCACGGCCAAAGTCATCTTTTTGCTGATGACGATTTTGATGATCATGCCGTTGCTGATGATTCTCGGCTATCTTTTTTACAAAGCCGCTCCGATTCTGTCGTTGGATTTTCTGTTGGAAAATCCGAAAAAGGGCATGCGCGCCGGCGGCATTTGGGCGCCCTTCCTCGGCACGATGTATTTGGTCGTCATCTCGCTGCTCATCTCCGCGCCGATCGGCGTCTTCGCCGCAGTGTATCTCAACGAGTACGCCCGCGAAAATTGGTTCACCCGCATCATCAATCTCGCCGTCGTCAATCTCGCCGGCGTTCCGAGCATCGTCCACGCCCTGTTCGGACTCGGCGCTTTCGTTTTGTTTGCCGGTATGGGCCGTTCCATTCTCGCCGCCTCCCTCACCTTGGCGATCATGACGTTGCCGGTCATCATCGCCAGCACCAAAGAGGCGCTGGCCTCGGTGCCGATGGCCTTCCGCGAAGCGTGTTGGAATGTCGGCGCGACGCGCTGGCAAACCATCCGCCATATTGTTTTGCCGAACTCCATCAGCGGCATCTTGACCGGCGTCATTCTCCAAGTTTCGCGCACCGCCGGCGAAACCGCGCCCGTCATGTTTACCGGCGCGGTGTTTTTCAAAGCCATCGGCGAAGGCAACATTTTTGCGTATGGCCTTTTCGACCAATGTATGGCGCTGTCGATGCACTTGTTCACGATTTCCACGCAAGTTCCCGATGTGCCGAAAGCGTTGCCGTATGGCACCGCCGTCGTTCTGCTCGGCACGGTATTGCTGGTGAATGCGCTGTCGATTGGGTTGCGCGTGTATTTGCGCGCACGGAAGAAGTGGTGAACTGGCTGCGCCCGTCGGGTTGCCGGTCGCCTTTTACGTTTTACGATTTAAGTTTTACGCCGAATTTTTTTTTGATTTTCGCAGCTTTTGGGCTAATTTTGAGCATGACCACGGGTCGAAAAAAAATCCCGCGCCGCCCGCAACCGCGCGAGTTCAACATCACCGGCAGCATCATTCCGGAAGAGCATTATTATGTCGATCCGGCGCCGACTTTAAAAAAATTGATGGAACTGGTCGAGAAAAAAAGATATTTCGTCATCAACCGGCCGCGGCAATTCGGCAAGACGACGACGCTGAATTTTCTCGCACAGCGGTTGCAAACGACGGGCGAATATGCGCCGGCGCTGATTTCATTTGAAGATTTTACCCAGCGCGCCGATATGGCCGAAGCTGAATTTTATCTGAAGACGGCCAAACGGATTGCCGAGGAACTGGCGTATATCGCGCCCAACGCTTTGCACGCCGAAACGGCAGTTCCGGCCATCACCGATCGGGATGATTTTTTTGATTGGTTGCGCGAAATCTGTAAAAGCCGCAAGCTGGTGCTGCTGATCGATGAAATCGACGCCGCGCCGGTAACCGTGGTGATCGGCTTTCTCGCCGGCTTGCGCAATATGTATTTGCAGCGCAGCCGCAATCGCAAGCCCGCGCCGCATGCCGTGGTTCTCGCCGGCGTGCATGATATTAAAAATCTCAAAGCCCGATATCGCGATGAAACGCAAACCATCGGCTCGGCCTCGCCTTTTAATATCGCCATTGATTACGAGCTGGCGGCATTCAGCCGTAAAAATATTCGGCAATATTATTGGCAGCACACCGCCGCCACCGGGCAGGAGTTTGATGATAAGGTTATCAGCCGCATGCACGAAGTGACCAACGGCCATCCGTGGCTGGTCTCGGTGCTGGCGAAATTGCTCGTCGAAAAGATCGTCCCGAATCGGAAACAGCAAATTCGTCTCGACCATGCGGAACGCGCCATTCAAGAGTTGCTCGCGGCGCGCAATCCTAATTTCGAGAGTCTGATTAAAAACGCCCGACATGCGAATCTCTTCCCCATTGTGTTGGATTTGCTGGAAGGCAAACATCGCCGGTACAGCATTCAAAACGACGCCATCGATTTGGGCGTCAAATACGGCATTTTCGCAGCGAAAGATCGGCAATTGAGTTTAGCCAATCCCATCTATGCCCAAGCCCTTTACGAAAATTTTGAAAAAGAGCTGGAAGAGTTTGATGTGAGCGGTCTGGTCGCTGCCAATGAGGTTCAAGATTCAAAAAGACGTCTTGACTTCCGTCAGGTACTGGATAAATTTCAGGCGTTCATGAAAGCCAAAGGCGCGATGGTGAGTAAGCACGGCAGCTTTCGCGAGGCGACCGGACAACTGTTGCTGTTGAGTTATCTCGATCTGTTGGTCAACGGCAAAGGCTGGACGTTCAAAGAGCCGCAATCCGGCGAGGGCCGCATCGACGTGGTTTGCTGTTATGGCCGGCAAAAAGAAGTGGTTGAACTCAAGCTGTGGTATGGCGTGCGCCGTTATGCCGCCGGCCTGGCGCAGTTGGTCAAATATCTCGACCGCGAAGGCTTGGATCACGGCTATCTGTTCGTTTTTGACCGGCGCGAAAACACGCCACGGGAATACAGCTTTTCCGAACATACGGTGGCGGGCAAAAAAATTCAAGCGTGGGTTGTGTAAGCTTGTTGCTGGTTGTTCGCTGCTCGCTGTTTGTAGCTGGTTACGAATTACGTTTTATCTTCATGCAAAACTCCGAGAAAAAAATCGAAATCTCCAACCTCACGGTTAAATACGGCCCGTTGGCGGCGCTGAAGGGAATTTCGCTCGACATCTATAAAAACGAAATTCTCGGCATCATCGGCCCGGCGCAATCCGGCAAGTCCACGCTCTTGAAAGTCATCAATCGCACCATCGAATTTGTTCCCGGCGTCGAAGTGAGCGGCGCGGTAAAAATTGACGGCGAAAATACGAAAGCCATGAAAAGCGTTCACGAGCTGCGTCGGAAGATTGGCATGGTTTTCCCGCTACCGGTCGGCTTGCCGCTGTCGATTTACGACAACGTCGCCTTCGCGCCGCGCATGGCGGGAACGCACCATCGCGCCGAATTAGATGAACTCGTCGAGCGCTGCCTGCGCCAGGCCGCGCTGTGGGATGAAGTGAAAGATCGTCTGGAGAGCCTCGGCACCAAACTTTCCGGCGGGCAACAGCAGCGTCTCACCATCGCGCGCGCCCTCTCCCATCAGCCGGAAATTCTTTGTCTCGACGAGTTTTCCATCGCCGTCGATCCGGTCACGACGATGCGCATTGAAGACGTGCTCAAAGAGCTGAAATCGCAAGTGACCATCATACTCGTCACCAATCTCGTGCAACAAGCGCGGCGGCTTGCCAACCGCACGGCTTTTTTATTTAATGGTGATTTGATCGAGGTCGATGATACCGATGTTATTTTTTCAGATAATCCGGCGGATAAAAAAACGTATGATTATGTCAATGGCATTTTCGGATAGATAATGAGCGACGCAACCAAATACAGCATCGAAACCGACAAGCTTAATTTGTGGTATGCCAAATTTCAAGCGCTGATCAACGTCGGCGTGCAGATCAAGCACGGCATCATCACCGGCCTCATCGGGCCTTCCGGCTGCGGCAAGAGCACGCTGCTGCGCTGCTTCAATCGTGTGAACGAGCGCTACGGTTACGTCACCACCAGCGGTGAAATCAAGATTCTTGGGAAAAATATTTACGATCCCGACGTGTCGTTGACCGAGCTGCGCAAATCCGTCGGCATGGTATTTCAGCGCCCGAATCCACTGCCGATCTCGGTTTACGAGAATATCATTTTCGGCCAGCGCATCCATTCCGAGCGCCGCGAGCTCAAAAAATCGCTGACCGACGAAATCGTTGAAAAAGCCTTGCAAGAAGTTTTGCTCTGGAAAGATTTAAAAGACAAACTGCACACCAGGGCGACGGCCCTGCAGCTCGAACAGCAGCAAAAACTTTGCATCGCCCGTCTCCTGCCGCTGAAACCGGAAGTCATTTTAATGGACGAGCCCTGCTCCGCCCTCGACGCCGAGGCCACGCGCGGCATCGAAGAGCTGATGTTCGACCTGGCGGGACGCTACACCATCGTCATCGTCACCCACAACATGGCGCAAGCCCGGCGCGTCAGCGATGAGTGTATTTTCATGCTTCTCGGCGAGCTGATGGAGCACAGCCGCACGGAGGATATGTTCCTCACGCCGAAGAATCCGAAAACGGCCGAGTACATTGAAGGAAGATACGGATGAAAAGCTCTTTGGATTGTTGGATCGCTGGATTACTGGGTCCCCAATACTCCATTGATCCAACACTCCAAAAATCCATTAATCCAAAAATCCAATAATCCATTTGCACGGAGTTGCTTGTGCGTCTCCTCTGCATTACCGACATTCACGGCGAAGTTCGCCGGTTTGAAAGAATTCTCGTCGCCGAGCCAAAGGCCGATTTGCTCATTATCGGCGGGGATTTCACCAATTTCGGCAAGCCGCCGGAAGTCGATCACATTCTCAATCTCGCGCAAGCTCACACCCCGCAAGTGCTCGCCGTTGCCGGCAATTGCGATAGCCCTGAAATCGATCAATTCCTCCTCGAGCGCGGCGTTTCATTGCACAAACGTGGCGTGCGAATCGGCGACATCGGCTTCTTCGGCCTTTCGGCCATGCCGCCGTGGAAAGGCAACATGTATGAATTTCCTGAAGAAGATCTGGATCGCTTTCTCACTGCCAGTTTCGCACAAGTCGAAGGCAGTTCGCGATACATCATGGTTCCCCATTGCCCACCACACAACTCCGAAGTCGACCGCAATTCTTCTGGCGGGAACGTCGGCAGCATTGCCGTGCGCAATTGGATGGATAAAGTCAAGCCGCTACTCGTCATCTGCGGCCACATTCACGAAGCACGCGGCCAAGCAAGGGTTGGTAACACCGTTGTGGTGAATTGCGGCCCGGCGCGGGATGGGAATTACGTGGTGGCGGAAGTTGGAAATGAGGTGAAGGTGGAGCTAAAACGAGTTTAGTAAAGAAATTTTCTGTTGCTTGTGGCGGAGATTTTATTTAACTTTTATCCGGATCAGAAACTGGCAAAACATAACAAAAAGAGGTGATTGCCATGATTATCCCGGATTTCTATTATGAAGAGCATGAGATGACTTTGGAAGAAGTCAAAGCTATACTGGATGGGTTTGAGCGCGAGTACGGCATGACTTCTGAAGAATTTTATGCGCAGTGGAAAAAAGGCGAGACCTACTGGGTTGCAGAATCGGTAGCCTGGAGTGGACTGTATGAGTCTTATCAGGCTCTCAACGGAAAAAACCTTGCAGATCAGCCCAAGGTGCCAGAGTTACATGTCGAGGAGCGTGAAATGACAAACGCGGAGGTCAAAACGATTCTCGACGAATTTGAACGCAAATATGGGATGACCTCGCAAGAATTTTATGAGAAATGGAAAAAAGGGGAGACCTATTGGGTTGCTGAATCAGTAGAATGGAGCGGCTTTTATAGAGCTTACCAAGCAGTTAATGGAAAAATCGTCAAACAACCAAAAGAATAGGCTATGTCAACAGCTTATTCCGAATATAAAAAACATATTCGGGCCGTCCTTGCGGAGTACGGTCGGCAGCGGATTTTATTCGGAGCTATATCTGTAAAATTTTATCATGCGGACGGAATTTCGCCCAACGAAGGTGGAATTATCAGCGCTCGAGATCAAAATTTATTACTCTTTCGAGACGGGGCAACGTTAAAAATATATGAAGAAGTCCGTATAGTTAATAATGAAATTCACCGTTTGAAGTATTCCTATCATTACCAACGTCCAAACGGCTACTTCTTTCGTTACGAACGGGAAGAGACGGATGATCCTATTCGTAAGCCCGAATATCACATGCACGCCGTTT
>JBOHQZ010000056.1:0-14931 GCA_050732275.1 bacterium | reverse complement strand
TAAATCTGCTCCTCAACCAATGAATGTTATCAGGTAATGGTTGAGAGCAATATAGCTATAGTCTCATCTAAATGCAAGAAAGTTTTTAATCAGCCGAAAGTCATGTATTATCAGGAAATCAACGAAGATGAAGTCAAGCGCAACGCCAAATGGATCGCTGATAATCTGAAAGATTTCGGCGCGCGCTACGTGCAGATCGATGACGGCTGGCAGGGCATCGGCCACGGCCTCGGAGAAAACCGCGACTGGACGACCATTGACAAACGCTTTTCTGGCGGCATGGACAAACTGGCCGCTTACATCAAATCTCTCGGTTTGAGCCCTGGCATTTGGCTCGCTCCACACGGTCAAAGCAACATGAATGTGATCGACAGTCATCCGAACGTTTTTTTTGCGCAAGCCCGACAGCACTTCCGCTGCCGATACCTGGGAAGGAAAATTCATGGTCGATCCTTCGACGCCGGAAACGCATGTTTATCTCAAAAATCTTTTTACGACGCTCTCCAATTGGGGCTACGATTATTTCAAGATCGACGGCCAGCCCATTGTGACGCGCGAGTTTCGCAATAAAAAGGAGTTCATGAAAAATCCCGCCGATGATACCGACGCGCTTTATCGCCAAACGCTGCAAAGCATACGCGAGGCCATCGGCCCGAACCGCTATCTGCTCGGCTGCTGGCTCGTGCCGCTGGAGGGCATCGGCCTCATGAACGGCTCGCGCACCAGCGCCGATGTCGAGCAAGAGTGGAAAGGCTTCAAAGTAGCACTGCGCGCAACGATGCGATATTTTTTCTTGCACAACATCGCCTGGTACTGCGATCCGGATGTGATGATCGTACGGCATCCCATGCCTTTCGAGCAAGCCCAAGCTTGGGCGACATTGCAAGGCCTTACCGGCCAGGCGCTGATGAGCAGCGACCGTCTGATAGATTTATCCGAAGACCGCCTCGAGCTGATGCGGCGCGTTTATCCTGCCGTGGATATTCGGTCGATGGATTTGTTTTCGGCACAACGTAATAAGCGCATTTGGGATTTGAAGATCAATCATCTCGGCCGCCAATACGATGTCGTCGGTTTGTTCAATTATGAAAAAGAAAAATCCGTGCCGATTTATGTAAGCTGGAATGATCTCGATTTGCCGAGCGACAAACCGGTTCACGTGTTTGATTTTTGGAACAAAGAATATCTTGGCGCTTGGGAGAAAGGCATTGCTTTCGATATGCCGCCGACAAGTTGCCGCGTGCTCACGCTGTTGCCGGATAACGATCAAGTGCAATTAATTTCTACTAGCCGCCACATCACGCAAGGCTGGGTAGATTTGTTGGAAGCGAAGTATGAGGTGAAAAACAGTATTTGGTCCGGCAAAAGCAAAGTCGTCAAAAACGACCCATACGCGCTGCGTTTTGCCTTTCCGCGTGGAAAGAATTTCGTGGTGAAAAATGCTAAGGCTAAAACGCTTTCTGGGAATCTACCGGTGAAAATTTCCAACCACGACGGCTGGGCATCAGTTGAGATGGTCGCGCCGCAAAATACGGAAGTGCGTTGGGAGGTGGCGTTCGCGCCTGCTGAGATGTATCATTTCCCGACCAAGCCGCCGCAGAATCTTTGGGCCGAGCGCGCCGGATTTGATGGCGTCAATTTGCGCTGGGTCGGACAACATCAACCTTATGTTGGATATCTTATTTCCGTGAACGGCGAGTTGCTCGGTTTTACCTCGAATCAGATTTTTCCATTGCGAAGTTTGAATATCGATTCCACTTACTCTGTCGAAGTGCGCACGGCGTGGCAAGATGGTGCCGCCAGCGAGAAAGCTGCGGAATTGAAATTCACACTGAAGCCGATGGTGCCGGATGAAATTTATCTCTCCGATCTTGAGCCGTATCAAGTCGGCTTGGAATGGCGGCATGCTCAAATCAACCGCACCGTTTTGGAGAAGGGCATGGTGCTCGGCGGCAAGCCATACGAACGCGGCCTCGGCATTCCGCCCAATTCGGAGCTTGGTTACGAGCTGAAGGGATTATTCCAAACCTTCTCGGCCCTCGTCGGTGTTGATGATGAACACAATCGCGAGGGTCATGTCGAGTTCGTGGTTTTGGGAGATGGTAAAGAGTTGTGGCGCAGCGGCTTTGTCACGAAAGCCAACGGTGCTATACCGGTGCAGCTTGATGTCTCTGGCGTAAATCGACTCATTTTGCGCGTCAACCGCGGCGAAAAAGGCGGCAGTGGTGATCAGGCGAATTGGGTAGAGGCGAAGATAATCCGGCGTAGCGCAGCAAATAACTAATCGCGAGCGAATAGATTAAGGCCATCGGATGGTTTGAGAAATCCTATGAACAAAATAACATACTTTATTGCGGAATTTCTGCCAATGAGTCTCGTTTTCTCTCTTGCAGTGCAGACTGCAGAAAAATCCTATCGGCTGCTCTCTCCCGACAAAAAGATGGAAGTCAAAATTCGCGTACAGGACCAGATCACCTTTTCCATTCTGCACAATGGTCAAGAAGTGCTTGCACCCTCTACCCTTTCGATGGCGCTGGACAACAACAGCATGCTCGGTGCTTCGCCGTCGGTGAAGAGCGCAAAAGCTCGTTCCGTCAAAGAAGAAATCAAACCCGTGTTGCCGGAAAAAAGAAAAATCATTCCGGACGTTTACAATGAATTGGAATTGACTTTCTCGGGCAATTACGGCGTGCGCTTCCGCGCTTATGATGACGGCGTCGCTTACCGGTTCTTTACAAATCTCGCGGGGAACATCATTGTCAAACATGAAGAAGTCAGCCTGAACTTCGCCGTGAGTGATTCCATCTACTTTCCGGAAGAAGAGAGTTTCATGTCGCATTCGGAACGGCTCTACAAATATCTCGCAATCAAAGATATTGCCGACAAGCAAATGTGCAGCCTGCCCGCGTTGGTGGTGAAATCCAACGGCACGAAACTCGCCATTTCCGAAGCCGATTTGTTGGACTACGCGGGACTTTATCTACGCGGCAGCGGCGACAGAACGGCCACACTGAAAAGCAAATTCCCGCCGTATCCATTGGAAGAAAAATTGGAGCGCGATCGCGACTTGCTGGTGGTGAAAACGGCTGATTACATCGCGCAAACCACCGGCCGCCGCGATTTTCCCTGGCGCGTGATTGCTATCGCGGAAAATGATGGCGATTTGATTGAGAATGACATCATCTATCGGCTCGGCAGCCCACTTGCTTTGAAAGACACAGGCTGGATCAAGTCAGGGAAAGTGGCGTGGGATTGGTGGAATGCGAACAACATCTACGGCGTCGATTTTCGCTCCGGCGTCAACACGGCGACTTACAAATATTACATCGATTTTGCCTCGCGTTACGGCATCGACCATATCATTCTCGACGAAGGCTGGTCCGTGCCGGCTGATTTGTTCAAAATCAACCCTGATATGAATATTGAAGAGCTGTTTGCTTATGCGAAAGCGAAAAACGTCGGCATTATTCCATGGGTGCTATGGAACGCGTTGGACAAGGATTTCGACCGCGCGCTCGATCAGTTTGAGAAATGGGGCGCGAAGGGAATTAAAGTTGATTTCATGCAGCGCGATGATCAGAAGATGGTGAACTATTATGAGAAAGTTGCCAAAGCTGCGGCTGAGCACCATCTACTGGTGGATTTTCACGGCGCTTACAAACCCACCGGCCTGCGGCGCACGTATCCTAACGTGCTGACGCGCGAAGGCGTGCGCGGCCTCGAATGGAATAAATGGTCAAAGGACATCACACCCAAACACGACGTAACGCTGCCTTTTATCCGCATGTTTGCCGGGCCGATGGATTACACGCCGGGCGCGATGATCAATGCCACTGCCAACGATTTTCGCGACATCTTCAACCGGCCGATGAGCCAGGGCACGCGCTGCCATCAACTGGCGATGTATGTGGTTTTTGAAAGCCCGTTGCAAATGCTGGCCGACAGCCCTTCTCACTATCTCGAAGAACCGGAGTGCATGGAATTTCTCTCCGCCGTGCCGACAGTTTGGGATGAAACGCGCGTGTTGAATGCGAAGATTGGCGAATATGTCGCTGTTGCGCGCAAGCACGGCGAGGCCTGGTACGTCGGCGCAATGACCAATTGGTTGCCGCGCGATTTCGAGATCGATTTGAGCTTTCTCGGCGCTGGCAATTTCAAGATGACATCCTGGGCTGACGGTATCAACGCCGACCGTTACGCCAGCGATTACAAAAAACTAACGAAAGTGGTTACGAGCGCAGAAAAACTCAAAGTTCATTTAGCGCCTGGCGGCGGCTGGGTAACGATGCTTGTGCCGGAAAATTAGCACCAAGAGCTTGGTGGTTCGTAACTCGCCGGTGCTGGAGGGCGTGGAGGTGAAATGACCGGCGGCAGTGACGTTGGCGAAATAGTGCGAATACATCTCCTAAATTTGCGCTTGACATTACTCCAAATATTTTGCACATAACTATTGTTCAAATCAACTGAACATCGGTTCGGAGCAGAACAACACCAAACCGCCGGTCGAAGTAGCCGGTCTGTATGACGGCCATCAGTCAGTTAGCAACAGTTAGACTCTTCAATTCATTCAGACGCAAATCGCTACTATGGATAAGCAAAGAATTCTCGTAATTGATGATGATCCAGATATCGTATTGGCAGTAAGCACTTATCTGGAACTAACGGGGTATAAAGTTTTGAGCAACAATCTCGAGATTGCAAAAAAGTATTTGGCCGCGCTGGAGCAGGGAGTTGACTGCAACAAGCTTGCAGAGTTCTTTTCTGCAGACGTCGTTCAGGAAGAGTTTCCGAACCGGCTCGTGCCGACTGGGGCAAAGCGCGACCTCGCGGCTATTCTCGATGGATGCGAACGCGGCAAGAAAGTGATGGCACAACAGCGGTACGAGCTCAAGAATGCGCTAGCCGGCGAAAACTTTGTCGCGCTGGAAGTGCTTTGGACCGGGACATTGGCCATTCCATTTGGCTCGCTGCCGGCAGGCGGGCAAATGCGCGCGCATTTCGCGATGTTTTTGGAGTTTCGCGATGGCAAGATCGTGGCGCAGCGGAACTACGACTGTTTTGAACCATGGTAATGTGGAGCGCGGCAATTTGCCGTAACCCAATCTGTCAACCGCGAATTAACGCCAATTAACGCGAATAAAAAAATTAGCGTACATTCGCGTGGATTAGCGGTTCGTTAACAAATACTATAAATTTATCGAAGGAAAAGCAAGAAAACCTAACATGGCAAACGTCAATGCTATGAAAATGATCGGGCCGCAAAAGCGGTTGCGTGGTTCGTTGCCGAAAATCGGCATTCGTCCAGTCATCGACGGCCGGCGCAAAGGCGTGCGCGAGTTGCTGGAAAACCAGACCATGCAAATGGCGAAGAGTGCGGCAAAATTTCTGAGCGCCCATTTGCACCACGCCAACGGCCTGCCGGTGGAATGTGTGCTTCCTCCAAATTGCATTGGCGGCATCGCGGAAGCGGCGGAAACCGCTGAGTTGTTTGCTCGCGAAGGCGTTGGTGTTTCTTTGACCGTAACGCCATGCTGGTGTTACGGTACCGAAGTTATGGATGCCGATCCGTTGATTCCAAAAGCAATTTGGGGATTTAACGGAACGGAGCGGCCAGGCGCGGTATATTTGGCCGCGGCGCTGGCGGGATATGCGCAGAAAGGTTTGCCCGCGTTCGGCATTTATGGCCACGATGTTCAAGATGCTGGTGACGAGACGATCCCTGCCGATGTGCAGGAGAAGCTCATCTCCTTTTCTAAAGCCGGCCTTGCTGTTGCCGAGATGCGCGGCAAGTCATATCTCTCCATCGGCGCGGTGTCAATGGGCATCGCGGGATCGGTCGTCGATCACGATTTCTTTCAAAATTATCTCGGCATGCGCACCGAGGTGGTGGATATGACTGAAATCGTGCGCCGTGTTGAAGAAGGCATTTATGATCAAGAAGAATTTGTGTGCGCGCTAAAATGGGTCAAAGAGAATTGTCCGGAAGGCGATGATGTGAACGCAAAGGCTCAACAGCTTTCGCGCCAGCGCAAAGATTGGGAGTGGGAATTTGTGGTGAAGATGACGATGATCGTGCGCGATCTGATGGTTGGCAATCCACAGCTTGAAACACTAGGCTTCGGCGAAGAAGCGCTTGGTCACAACGCGATTGCCTCCGGCTTTCAAGGGCAACGGCATTGGACGGATCATTTTCCCAACGGCGATTTCACGGAAGCGATGCTGAACACTTCATTTGACTGGAACGGCATTCGACAACCTTATATCGTCGCGACGGAGAATGATTGCCTGAATGGCGCGACGATGCTGTTGGGGCATTTGCTGACCGATACCGCGCAAATTTTCGCCGATGTGCGTACCTACTGGAGTCCGGAGGCAGTCAAACGCGTGACTGGCAAGAGACTCACTGACAAGGCCGAGTGCGGGATTTTGCATTTGAGCAACTCCGGCCCGGCAACGCTGGACGGCACTGGCCAACAGTCCCGCGATGGCCGGCCGGCCATGAAACCATTTTGGGAGATTACACCCCAAGAAGCAAGCAAATGTCTCGAGGCGACAAAATGGTGCGCGGCGATTCTCGAATATTTTCGCGGCGGTGGTTATTCATCCCAATATCTCACGCGCGGCGAGATGCCGGTGACGATGTTTCGCCTCAATATGATCAAAGGTCTCGGGCCCGCACTACAACTCGCCGAAGGATATGCCGTGAACATTTTGCACGAGGTTCACGATATACTCGTCCGGCGCACCAATCACACTTGGCCGACGACCTGGTTTGTGCCGATGCTGACCGGCAGCGGGCCGTTTCGCGATGTCTACACAGTGATGAACAATTGGGGCGCGAATCATTGCACGGTGAGTTACGGCCACATCGGTGACAAGCTTATCACGCTGGCTTCCATGTTGCGCATTCCGGTTTACATGCACAATGTGAATGAAGAAAAAGTTTTTCGGCCAAGTGTGTGGTCGGCGTTTGGCGCAAATGAGCCGCAAGGTGCCGACTTCCGCGCCTGCGCGAATTTCGGACCGTTGTATGGGCGGTGATTCAATTAACGCATGAAATTGGCTCACGGAAATGGAACAGTTCACGGAAAAACAACATCATGACACTCCAATAAACGGATGAGCTTCTTATTTTCACGAGAGTTCCATCACTCGAGTCCTAAAAGTAGCTCGCGAAAATGGAACAGCACACGAAAAATCACAAGATGAAATTTCAATCAAACAAGTTCATTTTTTATTTCCGTGAGAGTTCTCTTCCGTGAGCCAAAATTTTTTCAAAAAAAACTCGCGGCGCTGCTCGAGTTGTCTCATGGACTGGGGCGTGAAGACCGGCAGATGGCGATTCTTGGTGAAGGCAACACCTCCGCGCGTTTGAGCGCGGATACGTTTCTCGTCAAAGCTAGCGGTAGTTCTCTCGGCACGTTGCGCGAAGAAGATGTGGTCGAGTGCAAAGTTGATGCGCTTTTGCCGCTGCTGCATCAAAGCGGCTTCACCGACAAAGAAATCGAAACGGCGCTGATGGAGAGTCGTGTCGATCCGCAAAGCAAGAAACCCTCGGTCGAGGCGCTGTTTCATGCTTATTGCCTGAGTTTGACCGAAGTCGAATTTGTCGGGCACACTCACGCTGTGGCAGTGAATCAGATTTTATGCTCGCCGCGTGCGGCAGAATTTGCCACGCAGCGTATTTTTCCCGACGAGATTGTTTGCTGCGGCAGCGCTTCGGTGTTTGTGCCTTATACCGATCCCGGATTGCATTTGGCGCAAGCGATTCGTGAACACACGAACGCGTTTATCAAAGAGCATAAACAAATCCCGCGCGTGATTTTGCTGGAGAATCATGGCATCATCACGCTCGGCCGTACGCCTGCGGCAGTTTTGGCGGCGATGCTCATGGCGGAGAAAACTGCCGCCATCTGGGTCGGTGCGGCGATGCTGGGCGGTCCGAAATTTCTGGCGCAACAAAATGTCGCTCGCATCGCCGGTCGCTCCGATGAGCATTATCGCCAACGGGCGTTGAATTTATGAACGAGCTGCTGCAAAAGTATTTCAAAGAGAGAGAACGTGAGCCACATACCTTCTTCATCCCGCTATGATGGGATGCGTTACAACCGCTGCGGCCGCAGTGGATTGAAGCTGCCGACCATTTCGCTCGGTCTCTGGCATAACTTCGGTGGTGTTGACGTGTTCGAGAACGCGCGCGGCATGATTCATCGCGCCTTCGATCTCGGTATCACGCATTTCGATTTGGCGAACAATTATGGCCCGCCTTATGGCTCTGCCGAAGAGACGTTTGGCCGAATTTTCAGCAAAGATCTCGCCGGCTATCGCGACGAATTGGTCATCTCCACCAAAGCCGGCTGGGATATGTGGCCAGGCCCGTATGGCAATTGGGGCTCGCGCAAGTATCTCATCGCGAGCCTCGAGCAAAGCCTCAAGCGTATGGGCTTGGACTACGTCGATATCTTCTATCATCATCGTCCCGATCCGGAAACTCCGCTGGAAGAAACGCTGGGGGCGCTCGATCATATTGTGCGCAGCGGTAAGGCACTGTATGCCGGCATTTCCGCGTATAGCGCCGAATCAACGCGACAAGCGGCGGAAATGTTGAACCGGCTCGGCACACCGTGCTTGATTCATCAGCCGGTTTACAATATGTTCAATCGCTGGGTCGAAGACGGATTGCTCGAGGTGCTGCAAGAAAAAGGCATCGGCTGCATCGCTTTTTCTCCTCTCGCGCAAGGCCTGCTCACGGAAAAATATTTGGAAGGCATTCCCGTCGATTCTCGCGCGGCTAAACCCAAAACTTACCTCCGCCGCGAAAACGTCACCGAGGACAAATTGGAAAAAGTGCGAAAGCTGAAAATCATCGCGCAGCAACGCGGCCAATCCGTAGCACAAATGGCGATTGCGTGGGTGCTGCGGCATGCAAGCATGACCTCGGCATTGATTGGCGCCAGCCGCGTCAGTCAAATCGAAGAAATTGTTGCAACGCTGAACAAGCTCGAATTCATGGAGGAAGAGTTGAAAGCCATCGGTCAAATTTTATCGGAATAGGCCGCGGCGAAGTCCGACTTGCGCACGACGGTTTTTATCGAACTCAAATTTCTCTAAGCGCAAGTCGGACTTCATATAATTGGAGATTTGGAAATTGAGCACGCATCATTATATTGCCTGTGATCTCGGCGCCGAGAGCGGGCGCGTCATGCTCGGCACGCTTGCCAACGAACATCTAACCATCGAAGAAATTCATCGCTTTCCCAACGGCGCCATTGCGATTGGTGAGTCGATGCGCTGGGATGTGTTGCGTCTGCTTCAAGAAATAAAAATAGGCCTCCGAAAAGTTGCAGCGCGCGGAATTGCCGTATCAAGCGTAAGCTGTGATTCATGGGGTGTCGATTACGTGTTGCTGCAGGGGAATGAGCCGATGCTGACGGCGCCGTTTCATTACCGCGATGGCCGCACTGACGGCGGCTTTGAGCGCGCGTTTCCCATTGTGCCTGCCGACGAGATTTTTGCGGAAACGGGAATTCAATTCATGACGATCAATACGCTGTATCAGCTTCACGCTGATCTGCTGCAACGGCGAATGGTTCTCAATGCAGCGGAACAATTCCTCACTATGGGCGATTATTTCAATTTTCTCTTTTCGGGCGTGCGCAAAGTGGAAGAGTCGTTGGCAAGCACAACGCAGCTCTATAACCCCCAGCAACGCGGATGGTCAAAGAAACTAATTGAAAAATTTGGCTTGCCCGAACGAATCTTTCCGGAAGTTGTGCCCTCGGGAACAAAGCTCGGGCCGTTATTGCCCGCGCTCGCCGTCGAGACGGGATTGCAAAACGTGCAAGTCGTCGCCAGTTGCTCGCACGACACCGGAGCAGCGGTGGCAGCGGTACCGGCGCAAGGTGATGATTGGGCTTATCTCAGCTCGGGCACGTGGTCATTGCTCGGCATCGAAAGCTCAACGCCGATCATCACCGCGAAAAGCCGGCAATACAATTTCACCAACGAAGTCGGCTACGGCGGCAGCATCCGTTTTTTAAAAAACATCATTGGCCTGTGGGTCGTGCAGGAATGTCGTCGCGTTTGGGCCAAAGCCGGGCAGGAATATAATTATGATCAGTTGACCGAGATGGCTGAATCTGCTCTGCCGCTCAAAGTGCTACTAGACCTGAGGGACGATCGCTTCGCCAAACCTGACAATATGCCGAAAAAAATTGTGGATTACTGCCAGGAGACGAATCAACCCACGCCCACGACGCCAGGCGAATTTGTCCGGTGCGTGCTTGAAAGTCTCGCCCTGTTATACCGCAAGACGCTTGGCCAGCTCGAAGAGGTAACAGGGCGAAAATTGCTGACTCTTCACATTGTCGGCGGCGGCAGCAAAAACCAATTGCTGAATCAACTCAGCGCCAACGCTACGGGACGCACGGTAATTGCCGGCCCGGTCGAGTGTACCGCCATCGGGAATGTGCTCATCCAAGCCATCGCGCTGGGACATTTGCCGTCATTAGCGGCATTGCGGCAGGTTGTGCGCAACTCATTTCCAACTAGTCGTTATGAACCGCAGAATTCTGAGCTGTGGGAAGAAGTGTATAAAAAATTTCGGGAGATGCAATCCAATCTTATGCAAGCTAAAATCTCATGATGCTCGGTAAAACCATCGACAAATTTCGTCTCGACGCCGTTTTAGGCGAGGGCGGCATGGGGATCGTTTACCGCGCCTGGGATATGGTACTCGAGCGCCCGGTGGCGTTGAAGATGATCCACCGCCAACATGCACCGAACAAGATTTCCTTTCAGCGTTTTTTGGCGGAAGCCAAAATTCTGGCCAAGCTGGACCATCCGAATATTGTGCAGGTTCATGACCTGCTGGAGCACGAGGGAAATTGGTTCATCGTTATGCAATATATCGAGGGCATGACGCTGGCCCAAATCATCGAGCGCGAGGGGCCGATGCCGTATCAACGCTTCTCACCCGTATGCAAGCAAATTTTGTCTGCCCTCGGCTATGCCCATCGCGCCGGGGTCATTCATCGCGACATCAAGCCGGGCAATGTGATTCTCGCCCGTGAGGGCACGGTCAAGGTCACCGATTTCGGTCTGGCCAAATCCGAACATGGTCTTGCTCTCACCCAATCATCCGCAATAGCCGGCACGCTCTACTATATGCCGCCCGAGCAGGTCAAAAATTTGGCCAACGTTGATCACCGTAGCGATCTCTACGCCCTCGGCATGACGTTGTATGAAATGCTGGCCGGACGAACGCCTTTCTCGCCGGGCTCACCGCCGGTTGATATTATGAACGCGATTCTCCAGGAGCAATTTCCGCCACCGGGTCGCCTGTTTGCATTTGTGCCCGAACCGTTGAGCGAAATTGTGATGAAAGCGCTTGCCAAAGATCCGACGAAGCGGTATCAAAATGCAGATGAAATGTTGAATGCTATCACGCAGTTTGAATATCAAGTCGATCACGCTACGACCGGAAAGTTACCGGCAAAGAAGGCTGTCGATACTTTCAGCCGCGATCTCAGCTCGCCAGGGCCATTGAGCAGCCCACAAGCTGCGCCTGATAAGAGCGAGAGATTATCGGCAAAGCAGGGCCCATCAGCAATCTCGTCCCGCCCGGGACGGGACAAATTCAAACGTCACCTGCTTGTTTTTTTCAGCATCGCTACGGTGGTTTTGCTCATCTTGCTCCTGCTCAAGGTGTGGCAACAATCGCCCAAAACCTCCACAAGGGCTCTTGAGCGGCCAGCTCCGCTTCCGTTGGTGAAATTGTCGATACTCACCGAGCCTGCATATGCGACGGTGTTTTTGAATGGCGATTCCATTGGCCTCACGCCGATCAAAGCTTACACCGTCAAACCAGGCCGGCTCGCACTGCGCATTCAAAAGCAGAATTACTTATCTATCGATTCCACCGTAGCGATTGCAGCCGACAAGGATGCGATGTTTTATTTCCCTTTGGTAACCGTCATTGCGGACACACCTAAGATTTTACCTCGACCCCTTGTCGCTCCGTCTGCGGTTGGCGCCGTCCGAATCGATTCCTCGCCTCGCGGCGCCACAATTATCTTCGATGGCCAAGCCCAAGGAACGACGCCGCGAACCATTATAGATGTGGCTGCGGGTCATCACGCCGTTGTGCTCAGAAAAACAGGCTATCGGGAGGCTTCCCTCTCTATCACCGTTGCAAGTGATGAAACCAAAAAGATCGATGCCACCTTATTGCCGTTAATGGGCAAGCTGAGAGTCATCGTCAAACCTTCCGGCGCCATTTTTATTGACGGCGTGCAAAAGCGGCCCAATGCCTCTGATCCTTACGAAACCAGCCTCACGGCTGGTTATTATCGGATCAGGATGGAAAGTCCGCAACTGGGATTTCTGGAAAAAACGATAAGCATAAAACCCGATCGCCGTCATGAATGGGCCGTTGATTTCACCAAAACGGTTAAACTCGTCGTCGCTGCTTTTGATACCGCCGGCCAACGGGTGCGAGCCGAGGTTTTCGTGGATGGAAAGCATATCGGACAAACGTTGCAAGAGCTTCACATTCGAGTTGGCCAACATATTATCGAGGTCCGGCGCGAGGGTTACAAACTTATCGGCAATCCCCAGCAAATCCAGCTTGAAGAGAACGCCGAGCAACCCGTGCGCATAAGATTTACACTCCGAAAAATGCTCTGATATTAGCAAGGCACAAACTTTGCTATCCCAATCAACATGCCATGCAGGTATTCTTTAAAGAGTGGGATTGAAACCTATTGTAGGTCAATCTCCACTAGGTGTTTTATCCAATTTCCTACAGAAAAAACAGATTTTGTCTGGTTGTGAATTGGCATATATGATGTCTAATTTTACATTTAGGCAAAATTCATTTAAATTGCTTGATTCATCTCAAGGGAGTTTGATATGCTTCAACGCAAATGTCTCATCTGCCGCAACCTCGCTCTCGTGTTCGTCTACACCATTTTCGGGATCGCCAGTGCACGCGCGCAAGGCCATTATGAAACAGAGTTGGCTAAGGCCGAACAAGCATATAATGAAGGCTTTTTCGACCAAGTTATCGCTCTGACAGACTCTTGCTTGGCTAAAGGTGACCTAACTATGGCCGAACAAGCATGGGCTTACAAACTTTTGGGACAGGCTTATGTTTCGAAGAACGAGCCCCAACAAGCTAGGCTTTATGTGCAGAAACTGCTCGAAGCAGCCCCCGACTATGCGCCGGATCAAGATCAAGATTTGCAAACGTGGATAGCGCTCGTTGAAGAGGCCAAACAAGAGCGGGAACGGCAAATTCAGCAGCAACAACTGACCGCGCCTCCGGATGACGAGCCTGTTGTTCATGCTGACTCAACCAAAAAAGGCAGAGACAAAAAATGGTTGTGGATTGGAGGAGGGGGTACAGTGGTCACAGCAGGAATCGTATATCTTCTTGTTTCACAAAAAGAACAAAAAAAATCGAGCGGATTTGTGGATCCCGTAGGAAGACCATGAGCATGCCATCGGATAAAAAATTCCAGGCTGCCTCTTCTTATTGTTAAACTGCTTGACGATCCCGCAGGCAACCCCATCGAACAGTTCAAAACCCGACGAGAATGATGAGATCGATCATGAACGTTCCAATTTATCTTAGAAGAAGTTATGCCGGCCTTTTTTTCGTTGTTGTTCTATTAATGGCAACAACCTCTGCTATGGCGAGCCATGGTGGACCAGAGGAAATAACTTTGCTCGGCTATAATGAACAAGAGCGCAGGGTTTATTGGGTCACTTACTTTCGTGGTGAGAGCGGAAAACTTCCGCAGCTCTCATATATCGATTTTTCAGCGGATCAGCCTTCTGAGCCAGTTTTAGACACCTCTTGGCGTGAAGGCATAAATCCTGATGACAGGTCAGCAAGGTCAGCAATATTCAACCGTATTCATTTGCTGAAGTCGCAACTACTCCCTCTCAACACGGATAAGCCAGATTCACTTGTGCTGACTGTGCGGATTATTGAAAAGGGTGACTACAAAGTTGTAGACGACTTGCCACTGGTTGCCCGGTTCGAAATGGCGGCCAACATAAGAAGTGGGGACCTTGTTGGCGCCACAAGAGTTACAGCCTACATAAACCGGAGAATCGGTGTCAAGGAATGGGGTGCGATTCCAAATGAGAAGTTTGGGATTGCGACCATTTCATTTACTGGAATTCCGTATGAAAGCGGATACTTAAAAGATTCCGTTGCGCTCTTAAAACCTTGACATCGATGAGAGCAACGATAGGTATTGCTATCCTTTTTAGGAGGAAATATGAACACAAGGATTACTCGATTCATAAATGGGATGGGGTCGGCAAGATTCATCCTGCCCATGTTGCTTTTATGGTTGTTCGCTCATACTGAAATTGCATTGGGGCAACTTTTGAGGCCTGACGCCACAACCCTGAACGCGACGGAGATCAGCGCCAGCTCCGCCACGCTAAATGGTGAAGTGAATCCAGGTGTTGTAGGTGGTCTGGGCACAACGGTCGAATTTGAATATGGCGTCACAACGAGCTATGGAAACAAGATGACGGCAGATCAAAGTCCCGTATTTGGCCTGAATCCGGTTCCGGTGAGTGTTAAGATTGCAGCGCTTTTGCCCAACATGACCTATCATTTTCGCGTGATTGCCAGGAACACTCTGGGAACCGACGAGGGCGCGGACTTAACATTCACGACTGAAAGCGTGGCGCCTACGGTCACAACCAATGCCGCCTCGAATGTCAGCGCCACTTCTGCCACGCTGAATGGCGCCGTGAATGCAAATGGTCTGAGCACCAAAGTCAAATTTGAATATGGCACCACGACGGCCTATGGAGACACGGTGTCGGCAACACTAAGTCCTGATGATGGCCGAAGTCCAGTTGAGGTGAGTGCTGACATTAAAGGGCTTTCGCCCAACGTAACCT
>JBOHQZ010000055.1:0-14982 GCA_050732275.1 bacterium | reverse complement strand
TTGCAAGCGCGTGCGCTCTTCACGCAGGTGGTCGATCATCCGGTTGTAAACGGCAATGAGCTTGTCCATCTCGGCCTGGCCGACCTCGTTGAACTTCGAGGTGAAATCCTTTTCTTTGATGAACTCGACGCCGGTCATGACCAGATCGAGAGGCTGGAAAAGCGCGCGGAAGAGCTTGAGAGCGAGAATAAAAGAAAGGACAAAAAAGGCTTCAACGGCCAGCAGCCAGATGCGGTTTTCCCAAAGCAAAAAGATGGCTACAATAGCAAAGGCCAGATGAATGAACAGCAAATAAAGAATGAATTTGCGGCGGAGGCTCACAGGTTAAAGTTTAGTTGGTTAGCGAATTCCGCCCACAGAATCGGAAATTCCACTGAATTAGAAAGCTAACCTACTAAATTGTCATTCTGGAAGAATCTTTTTTCAACGTTAGGACGATTGTTGAGGCTCGCAAAAGGATTCCTACGGAATGACATTGCTGTGGGATTTCATCGCCGTGGGCGAAGGTATTTTTCAATGATGCAACTATGTTGCGATCCCGTATTTCTCAAACCGCCGATACAGCGCGGCGCGGCTCAAGCCCAGGGCTTCCGCAACTTTGGTAATATTGTTTTGATGGATGTTCATCGCCTTGACGATCATCGCTTTTTCCATCTCATCCAATGTCATGCTGCCGACCGTGGGCAGAAAATCCTTGCCGCCTTCCGGCTGCATTTGCAATGGCAGAGAGAAGTCTTCGATCTCAAAAGTATCCTTATTGCTCATCAGCACGGTGCGCTCGATCAAATGTTTCAACTGGCGAACGTTGCCGGGCCAATTGAAACTTTGCAGCCATTTAATCGCGGCCTCGCTGATCGCCAAATTGTTGCGGCGATACACGTTGCCGATATTTTGCAGAAATTGTTGGGCGAGCAACGGAATATCTTCACGCCGTT
Source organism: bacterium (assembly GCA_050732275.1). GTDB lineage: Bacteria > Zhuqueibacterota > Zhuqueibacteria > Zhuqueibacterales > Zhuqueibacteraceae > Zhuqueibacter. The sequence continues at coordinate 14,047 of JBOHQZ010000055.1, read as the reverse complement.
CCCGTAAGGCCGGCAAATGAATGGCGATCAAATTCAGCCGATACAACAAGTCTTCGCGAAAGGCGCCTTTTTCAATCATCTCGAGCAAATTGTGATTGGTGGCAGAAATCACCCGGACATCAACGGTGCGGTTTTGGCTCGAGCCCAGCACTTCGTAAGTGCGGTCTTGCAGCACGCGCAGCATTTTGACCTGGCAATTCAGATCGAGATCGCCAATCTCGTCGAGAAAAATCGTGCCGCCGTTGGCTAATTCAAACCTGCCTTTGCGATCGAATTTCGCATCGGTAAACGCGCCTTTCACATGACCGAACATTTCGCTCTCAAACAACGTCGAAGAAATGCCGCCGAGATTGACTTTCACGAACGGCGCCTTACGGCGCGCGCTGTTGCAATGAATCGCTTCGGCTATCAACTCTTTGCCGGTCCCGCTCTCGCCGGTGATCAACACCGAGGCATCCGTCGGGCTGACGCGGCCAATAACTTCGAGAATTTTGAGAAATTTTTGATCACGGCCGATGAGATGGACAAAATCATAGCGCGCGTCAAGCTCTTCGCGCGTCAGGTTTTTTTCGTTTGGCGAAGAAGATTTTGCCGCTGCCAAGCCCAACGCCGTTTTTACCGACTGCAAAAGCTGTTCGTTGTTCCACGGCTTGGTGATAAAATCGGCGGCGCCGGACTGAACCCCTTTTACAGCTAACGCAATCGAGCCCCATGCCGTCATCAAAATCACTGGAACCTGCGGCTTTCTCGCTTTAATATCTTTGAGCAATAACAGCCCTTCTTCGCCCGTTGTCCGGCGGGAAAAATTCATGTCCTGCAGAATCAGATCGAACTTTTCGCGCTCGAGCCATTCCAACGCTTCCGCCGGCGAAGCTGCTGCATGGGATTGATAACTCGCCTGCTTTAACAGAAGCGCTAATGACGTGCTGACGGAGAAGTCATCGTCAACGATGAGGATGGAATTGCTCATAGGAATTGCAAGTCACATTGAACACACAGTGCAGAGAAACAAAAACTTCGATACGGCAAACTTGCCACCTTACTTCCGTTCAGGTTTAGCCATCAACAACTGCAACAAACGCTCTTTTCCACCCAAAGCAGCAATATCCTCCTCGCTTAAGGCCGCGAGAAAATCTTCTTTACGAAGTATCTTCAAAATATCTTCTTTTTTGAGCGCGGCCAAAAGTTCTTCTTTACTGAGAGAGGCAATAACCCTCTGAACTCCCAATGCCTTTACAGCGTTTTTTACCGACTCATCTCTAATATTGAGTGCCATAATTTCATTCACCTCGTTTTCATAAAGATCAAAAATGGTTTCAACAATGGGCGCTTTCTCTTCATTGCCAATGCAAGAGAGAAAAGCATGCTTCCTTCTAATAGGATCGGAAAAAGCTTGTAATTCCTCTGATGCTAAATCGTCTGGCAAATCTGCAATAGAAATCACATAAGCGGTAATATCGGAATCACGTCGAAAAACTCCCTGTGTATCCGGCAAAAATCCATATCGCGGCAATGCCTCGCGAATTCTCGAAGTGAGATGATGAACAAGCGCTGTTAATGTGACATGCCGAACATACTCTATTGAATTTCTCGCCACATAAAGCCAGCCATACGCCATCAACTTTGGTAAATCTTCGATCTCCAAACGATCCTTCTCGCTTTTCACTTCCATAATGTTATACCGGCGAAAATAACGAAAGATCGTTGGGAGCTTTGATACATCCGGAATCCATTCTTGTTCAGTCGAAATAACCACTAAATCGATTTCCAGCGGTAACTCGCCAATTTTTTGGTGATCATCAACTCTGAAATTTGCTCTCTCAAAGCGCCATTTGAGCAGTTGCAGCATTCGCGCTTCAAACTGTTTGTAGGCCGGGCGATCCTGGTTCATAAGAAAAATATAAAAAAGGTTGCCGCTTGCTCAAAAACGCTATTTGCTGTAAGTTAAACTTTAAACTCATGAAATGCAAGTGCAATTCTTTCTCAATATTGGAATTGATTTTCCATTTTGTTATCTTATATCGCAAAGGCAACCATAAAATCACCTCGTTCATTTTCATCATCGCGCGCGAATGGAGCAGGTTCATGAAATTGCTTTTCTCTTACCTCAAACAATATTGGAGTTTGCTGGCGCTGGCTTTGGTGCTGGCGGCGATCAATCAGATTTTCTCATTGCTCGATCCGTTGATTTTCCGGCACGTCATCGACGAGTACGCCACCAAATTCCAGAAATATACGCGCGCTGAGTTTTTTAAGGGCGTCACGTTATTGTTGGCTGCTGCGGTGGGCGTCGCCTTTGTCTCGCGCGTGGCAAAAAATTTTCAGGATTATTTCATCAACGTGATCACGCAAAGGCTCGGCGCGCAGCTTTACTCGGACGGCCTGCGCCACTCGCTCGAGCTGCCCTATCAAGTTTTTGAAGATCAACGCAGCGGTGAGACGCTCGGCAAGCTCCAGAAGGTAAGAACCGATGTTGAGCGTCTGGTGGCGGCATCGATCAATGTCCTTTTTATCTCGCTGGTCGGCGTTATCTTCGTCATGGTGTACGCGTTCAGCGTCCATTGGCTCATCGCGCCGGTGTATTTTCTCACCATCCCGCTGCTGGGTGTGCTCAGCTCGGTGCTCAGCAAGAAAATCAAAAATATTCAGAAAGTGATCGTCGCCGAAACCACGGCGCTGGCCGGCTCAACTACCGAATCGTTGCGCAACATCGAGTTGGTGAAAAGCCTCGGACTCGCGCAGCAAGAGATTGGCCGATTGAACGCCACCACGGGCAAAATCCTGCAATTGGAACTCAAAAAAGTGCGTTATCTGCGCAGCCTGAGTTTCGTGCAGGGCACCGCGGTGAATTTTTTGCGGACGAGTATTCTTTTTCTCATGCTGTATTTGATCTTCGCGCAGGAGATCACGGTCGGCCAATTCTTCTCGCTGTTCATTTACTCATTTTTCATTTTTGGCCCGTTGCAAGAACTGGGCAACGTCATCAATATTTACCGGGAAGCGGAAGTCTCACTCAAAAATTTTTCGGAAATTTTGAACACGCCGAAAGATCCCAAGCCACTCGCACCAATTGCGCTCAATGGTATTAACACGTTAGCATTCGACAGCGTCAGCTTCAAACACCAATCGGCGTCGAACCATGCGCTGGAAAACATTTCGTTTCAAACGAAACTGGGAGAAACCATCGCGTTTGTCGGGCCTTCCGGCGCGGGAAAAACCACGTTGGTCAAATTGCTGGTCGGGCTTTATCCGCCACAAGAAGGCCGCATTCTGTACAACGGCCAACCGAGCACGGCGGTCGACCTCGACCAATTGCGCGAGCGCGTCGGTTTTGTGACGCAGGACACCCAGCTTTTCTCCGGCACGATCAGGGAGAATTTGCTGTTCGTCAATCCCCGCGCTTCGGACGCGGAGTGTTTCGAAGTGTTGCAAAAAGCCGCGTGCCAAAGCCTCTTGGCGCGCGCCGATAAAGGCCTGGACACCGTGATCGGCGAGGGCGGCGTGAAAGTTTCCGGCGGCGAGAAACAGCGTCTCTCGATTGCGCGAGCGTTGTTGCGACGGCCCAACCTGCTGGTGTTTGACGAGGCCACCTCCTCGCTTGATTCGCTGACCGAAGAAGAAATCAGCGCCACTATCCGCGAGATTTCACAACAAAAGAATCTCATCACCATCTTGATCGCGCATCGCCTTTCCACGGTGCTCCATGCCGATAAAATTTTCGTGCTGGAGCGCGGGCAAATTGTCGAGTTTGGCCAACATGAAGTTCTGCTGGATTTAAAAGGCCTCTATTATGCGATGTGGCGGCAACAGATCGGCGAGCGCAAGAACGGCGAGTTGAAGCTCGGCAGAAGGCAGGGCGCATAGCGCACAGCGCATGAACAAAAATTATTTCATTTTTTACTTTGCCCGTCAAACCATGCAACGCAGGCAGAATCGGCGGGCTGCTTCAGCTCGTACTGGGGAATCTCAAACTTTTCGCCGAACAAAAAATATTTTTTGCGCGTCGTCATCTTCAACGTGGCGCAAGGGCCAAGGGCATTCGGCGTCAGGTGTAAAGGCGCACCGTCATCGATGCTCCGGCGTAGTTCAGTGATATTATTTTCTCCTGCATACGATTCGAACCGGGCATACAAGCTGCTGTCCGAAATCACTTCGCCGCGCTGCACCGCGGCTTCTAAAATTTGGTGCATGGCGTCATCCAGTGAAGACGAATCTGCCGAGGCGAGGCGGATTTGCGCATTCAAATTGTGGGCAAGAATGTCGCCGCGATGATACGGCATTTGCCGGAGTTCGTTGCTCCATGAGGCTTCAAGCAGGCGCGCATTTTTGGCGAAACGCGCGGAGGAAGAAAAATAGCGTTTCAGCACTTTGTTGTATTCTTGCAGATATTCTTCCAACGTTAACAAACCGGTGCGCAACAAAAGCAAGCGCGCGTAGTAATCCGAAAAGCCTTCCGAAAACCAATACGCCAGAACTTCCGGATCGCGTGGCCGAATCTTTTCGCCATTCCAGGTGTGGAAGGCCTCGTGCGCCAGCAGGCGCTTGAAGCGATAATCCAGCTCGCGGTCATCGGAGAGGAACATCGCAAACGCATTGACGCGTCCGGTGCCGCCTTGATCATCGTCACCGGCCATCGGAATCGCCGTCACCAGATAATATGGAAAATCATAGTCCTGCCAGAAATCGCGTTCGCTTTGGATGATCTTCGCGACCGTCTCAGCAAATTTTTCGTCGGAGAAATTCCATTTACCGCGCAGGGCGACATAAACCGGATGGCTCATCACGCGGCGTTCATGAATGCGAAAGTCGCCGCCAATCCAGATGGAATGACGAAATTCCCAGAGCGCCGCTCGAACGGCTTGCGATTTTTCTCCAACGCCAAAGCTATTGGCCAGCGTCCAGGCGCTCGGAAGATTTTTCCACTGCAGCTTAATGCGAATTTTTTTCTCATCGTCCCATTCCGGCGCAACCCAAAAGGTCTCGCCGAGAAAATGAAAATAATTTTCGCGCAAGATGGCCTGATAATGATTGCCCAAACTAATTTTACCCTCGCGAAGCTGCGCCACTTGATATTGGACGTGAACAACTTGCCGGGGCGGGTGCGCGAATTTTTTGCGATGCGGTTCATCTGTGTCACTCAGCATATTCGCCGGTGAAATGACCCGAAGGTTTTTTATGCCGTCGTAATCCGGATGCCCGCTGTATCGGTTCGGCAAAACCAGCGTCGTGCTGCCGCTGGAATCGCCCCTGAAAATTAAATCCACCGAAAATCCCAGCTCGCCTTCGCGCAAGATCGGCTCGAGCAAGTAAACGAGTTCGTCATCGCCAGGATTTTGATAAAGACTCGAATCAACCGGTTGCACTGCAAGACGGAATGGTGCGTCATTGATGTTTGCTTCCGGCTGGTCATTCTTACATGCAAATTGTTCCACCATTAACACAACGCAAGAAAATAACAGAAAAGTTTGCGTCATTGGCATGATCTCCATTCAGAAATAGCGAAGTTCGGCTTGCGCAGAAAGATTTTATGAAATTAAAAAGCTCGTCGAGCGCAAGTCGAACTTCACTTGTTGTTCGAGTCACTCATAATGCAGCGCCTCTGCCGGCTGCACTTTCGTCGCCAGCCAGCTTGGATATAAACCGGCGGCGAGGGTCAAGGCGTAAATCAAAACGAGCGAAACGACGAGACCGAACCCAAACACGGTCGCGTTGATGCCGATCAAATCCAACAAGGGGAATTGCACCACGACGATCATGCCGATGATCAGGCCAATCGAAGTGAGCACGAATAACTCACCTAGAATTTGTTTATAAACGTGCTGCACCGTTGCGCCTTTGGCGCGGCGCAGGCCGATCTCGCGCGTACGTTGCGTCACGTTTTGCCAGAGCACGCCCACCAAGCCGAGCCCGACCATGATCATTAAAAAACCCGCAATCACGCCCACGGCGATGAGCGGGGCCAAACGTAATTTGAGCGAAGATTCCCGCTTTTCGATAAGCGGTTCAATTTCAAATGACCACTCTTTCGCAACGGCTTGCAAACGTTTGTCAAGTTTCTCCTCAAATTCGGCGGCAGTTCCGGGCCGAACCTTGGCCAGCAAATTGCGCGGCGGGCGCTGCTGGGGATCATCGAGCTTTTTGCGCTCGAACATATAATTATTGAGTCCCGCGTATTCGCCGCCCTGGCGAAAGTCGGTGACCACGCCGATGACGCGAACGTCATTGTTCTCGGACGCCCATGGCGTGAAAGGCTTGCCAACCGGATCTTCGTCGCCAAACAATTCCCGGCTGAGCTTTTGATTGATGACCAACGGCTGCCAATTCAACGCCTCGTCGGCCTTTTCAAACCAGCGGCCGGCGACGAGCTGCAATCCCATTACCTCTTTGAAATCATCGGAAACTTCATTGACTCCCGTCTCCATATTTTTGCCGTGAACTTGCAAGCCCGAGCTTCTGCCGCCGAAATCATACGGCGCGGAAAGCGCGCCGGCAACCGCCTCCACTTCCTGGCAATCGCGCACCGCGAGGAACAATTGATTGACCGTAGCAACCTGCTCCGGCGACCAATAATCATCGCTCGATTGATTCAGATTAATGTTGATGTTCCAAACATTTTCGTAAGTGTATCCCAGCGGCTGGCTATAGTTGTCGATGTAATACGCGCCCAACGTTGCTACCGCGAACAGCACGAGAAACGAAAAAAAGATTTCGACGATCATCAAAAAGCTGCTTCTTTTGCGGTTCCACACGAGTTTGCAGAGATGTTTGATCATAAGCTTCTCCTTATGTGATGGGAGTGTGGACTTTCTGTTCCACGCGTATCGCAGACAAGAAAGTCCGCACTCCTTTTTATAAAACTTATTATAAGCTTCTACCTCGCAACGCTGCAACCGGGTGCAATCTCGACATTTTCCATGCCGGGTAAACGCCGGAGAAGACGCCAAAGAACACGGCGAGGGCGAGGCCGTAGAAAAAAATGCGATAGTTGAGATGAAACTCGGCATATTGAATCAAGCCGCTGCTGGTGAGCATTTGCAGCACGAGGTACGCCAGCACGAATCCGATCACGCCGCCGATGAGCGTGAGCAAAACATTTTCGACGACGAATTGTCCGACCAGCGTCCATGATGAAGCGCCGAAAGCTTTGCGCACGCCAATCTCCGAAGCGCGCTCCATGATGCGGCTGATGTTGATATTGACGAGATTGACTGTCGGCAACACCATGAACAAAATCATCAGCAAGATCATCACCGTCAGCAACTGGGTAGCGTAACTTTCCGGGGTGCTGTCATTCGCGAACAAGCCGCGCGCGACCGACTCGAAAAGCGTTTCAGCCGCGGAGATGATGGTGCTATATTGCTTCGGATCGGGAAACTCGACTTGCGTGAGCTTATCTTGAAACTCTTCTTTGATCTTGGCGATATCCGCGCGATCTTTTGCAAGAATGACGGCCAGAAAATTGCCGATAAGGTCATTCGAGGGCCTGGCTTTCGCCGTGCTCAACGGCACCCAAACATCGGCAAAGGGTGTGGGGCGAAAAATTGGCACATTCTTGACGACGCCGACGATGCGAAAATTTTGGCCGTCGATTTCAATCGTTTTGCCGACGGCGTTGGCTTCTCCGAAAAATTTTTTGCGCGTTGCCTCGTTGATCACCGCGACGAAGTTGGCATTCTTTTCATCATCTTGCGTCCACGCCTGCCCTTCCAAAAATTCAAATTCGAGAATCTCCCAAAAAAAGCCATCGGTGTGTTTGAAAAAAAGCGGGATTTTCTGGCCGTTGAGATAGGAATTTGCCGTGCGCGGAAAAGTAAAGATCGAAACTTTCTCGGGAGTCGACATCGTGCGCACGTAGCGATCCAGTAAATGATATCCGCCCGCGGCGCTGCTGCTGCGGGTATGATCGGAGTTTTCGATGCGCACTGTGAACACGCCCAGCGAACGATCCACCTTCTTCTCAGGCGCCAACGGCCCGAAGATATGATCGAGAAACGCCGTGGCCACCATCAGCACCACCAGCGTAAAGCTGACGCCGAAGAGGCTGATGAAGGTGAAAAACTTGCGGCGCAGCAGAACCTTCAACGCGATTTTTATATAGTTTTTGAGCATAATGACTCCCTGGATTATTGGATAGTTGGATTGTTGGATGATTGGATTGTTGGGTTCCTGCGTGCATTGACCTATCAATCCACTTATACAACGATCCATCACTCCATCAATCCAACACTCCGTTCAATTCACCTGCCGTCCATCAAACAACCGCACGATCCGCTCAGTTTTTTCGCCAAGGCGTGGATCATGGGTGACCATTACGACCGTCGTCTTTTCGTTCTTATTCAAATCCATGAGGATGTTCATAATCTCATCACCCATCTGGCTGTCGAGATTTCCGGTCGGCTCGTCAGCGAGCAAAATTCTCGGTTTGCCGACAATTGCGCGCGCGATGGCCACGCGCTGTTGTTGGCCGCCGGAAAGCTGCGACGGGAAATGATGCACGCGCGAAATCAAGCCGACTCTTTCCAACGCCAGCAGCGCCATCTTGCGGCGTTCTGATCCGGAAAGCTTGCGATAGAGCAAAGGAATCTCGACATTGTCCACGACGCTGAGATCGGGAATGAGATGGAAGGTTTGGAAAATAAAGCCCAGTTGCTCGTTTCTAATTTTGGCCAGTTGCTTGTCGCGATAGCCGTTGATCTTCGTGTCATTGAGCTGCACCCTGCCGTTCGTGGGCGCATCCAACAAGCCGATGATATTGAGCAGCGTGCTCTTGCCGCATCCCGACGGTCCCATGACGGAGATGAACTCGCCTTCTTGCACTTGCAGATTGATGTTGCTCAACGCCACGGTTTCGATCTTATCGGTGCGATAAACTTTTTCGATGCTGTCGAGGTGGATCATTTTTGCCTCCTTGTTGGTGGTCAGTTGTCCGTGGTCAGTTGCCAGTTGCCGGTTGTCAGTGGTTAGTTGCAAAATGCTTGATGTTAAAATCTCCAACAATGGACAACGGGCAACTGGCAAAGAACAATAAACTATTTTACTTTAATCGCCTTCATATGAATAAAATCCCGCGTGTCGGAAATAATCACTTCTTCGCCTTCCGATAAACCTTCAACAACTTCGTACTGATCGAAGCTGGCGAGGCCGATGCGAACCGGTGTTTTGTACGCCGTGCCGTCGCGCAGCACGAACGCTTCGTGTTCGCCTTCGCCGTTGACGAACGCGCCTTTCTTGATGCGCAGGGCATTTTCTTTTTGCGCGGTGATGACAAATACATCGACGCGCAAGTTGGAGCGCAACAGCTTGCTGGATTTGTCGGCGAGGCTGGCGTGCAACGTGATGATGCCGTTTTGAATGGTGGGCAGAATGCTCGAGATCGTTCCGGCCAAATAATCTTCGTTGATTTTCACTTTCACCGGCAACCCCACGGCGACTCGGGTCGCGTGTACATCGGATACGGTGGCGTCGACGCGGAACGAATTAAGATCGGCGATTTTCGCGATCACTTCGCCCTGGCGGATCGTCGCGCCTTCTTCGGAGACGGCCCAGGTGAGCACGCCGTCGCGCTCGGCTTTGGTGCTCGCTAAATCCAATTGATGTTTCGCCTCGGCGCGCTCGTCCTGCAAAATTTTCAGCTCCGTGGCCACGCCCTCGAGCTGGTTTTGCAGCGATTGCTGGGTGTTGCGAATCGAGATTTCAAGCTGCTGCAATTCGAGTTGTGCGATGTCTTCCTCGAGCTTGGTTTGGCGCAATTGCTCTTTCGAGCTGCCGCCGATCTCGAAGAGCTTTTGCTGCTGCTCGGTTTTGGATTTGAGAAATTCCAGCCGGAGCTTTTTGATCTGCAATTGGGTTTGCAAATCATTCAGCGTTTTCTCGAGATCGATTTTATACCGCGCCTGTTCGTTCTGCTTGAGCGTAATTTGGTCGGTCAGTTTTTCCAGCGCCAACGTCGCAGCGCTGACGTCCAACTCGAGAATCGGCTCGCCCTTTTTTAAAACCGCGCCCGGCCTTTGGAGAATCTTGAGCACGCGCGTTTCAATCGGACTCGGAATCACCTGCTCGAACTCCGGCACCACCGTCCCCGACGCCGTGATCGTCGCCTCAATCGGCCCACGATCCACCTTCGCCGTGCGAATGCGATTGCGGCTGACCGAAGGCGAAATCCATCCCGGCACCCAAATGAAGATGGCCACAACCACCGCCAGCGCGATCGAGCCTTGCACCACGCGTTTGGTGATTTGCTGCTTGCGGAAAGTTTCGTCGAGGGGGCGATCCATAAGTTAGTCGGTTTATTTTGCTTGCCAATCAAATGCCTTTTCCTTATCTTGTAACACTATTCAAAAGTCATTCCAGCTATGAGAATTTGATTTTAAAAAAGTTACGCTATAGAACCATCTGTTCAATCGTTCATTTCCGAACGGCCACTGTTCGGAAGCGGAAGCCACACATATCAGAGACAGTATGAAAAACCTTCTTAGCGTCTGTATTTTGTTTTTGCTCATTATAACTGCGAATGGCGTTTCCCAAGGATTAACGCCTGATAACGAAAAGGCAGAAATTTATCTTGAAACAGGTTACTTTACACCTGCCAAAAAATCTTTTCGGAAAAATTACAATCAAGCGTTGTTTATATCAAAAATTAACTTACCACTTTCAGCCGGTATTGGATTTCGCTATTTCATGACCGAAAATACCTGCCTTCATCTGAGTGTCAAAAGGATAAATTCTCTTCTTGAATCAAACGAAGATATTAGTCTCGCGGTCATGCCCGTCGCCATCGGAGTGCAATACTATTTTCTTCGAGATTTTTTCGGCTCGAAAAATTCCAAACTTTACTTCGGTAGCGACGTAGGATTCTATTGGGCCAGATTTTCAGCAGAATTGATTCAAACTTCCGAGTTCGATCCAGCTCCAATAGGCACAATAAAAGAGGCAAGAAACTATTATGGCATAGGGTTCATCGTTCGCGCCGGCCTTGACCACACGTTGAGCCATTCTTTGCTGTTGGGTTTAAGCTTGAGTTATGATAGCAATCATTTGGGGCGCATCGAAGATGGGGGAGTGGGCAACCTGGGAGGCTTATTATTGACAGGAAAATTTGCACTACGTTTTTAAGAAAGGTGAAAAGATGAAAAAGTTTGGACGAGGTGCATATCTGATTGCACTTATTTTATTGCTCATTTTAATGAGTTGTGCTCCTAATCTTTCTAATCCTGCAGATAACACGGCGCCCAATCAAGACGATCAACCCTTGTTATTCGATCCGAACAATTTACCCAAAGCCTATCAGCTTTTTCCTCCATATCCAAATCCATTCCCATCCACAACCAATATTAGGTTTGATTTGCCAAAGGAGTCCGTAATAAATCTTCGTGTCCAAAATCCGGTTGGCGATGTGATCAAAATATTGCAGTCGGAAAGACTTCCGGCTGGCGCCTTCATCACTCAATGGAACGCGACGAACAGTGCTAACGAACAAGTTAAAAATGGGCTCTATTTTATTACGCTGGAAGTAGGAAATTTTGTTCAATCACAGTTGGTGAAGCTGGAAAGATAACAGTAAGACGCAATCGAGGACAGAGAGAAAAATTCTAATTTTGCCGTATGTGCATCAAAAATTATCCGCATTTCTCACATTCGACCGGTCCCAATGAAAACCTACTCTGTCACCAACTCCGGCTCGCGTACTTTGCTGATCGAACTCGACAATTGCCTGAAGCAGTCGGAAAGATGATTTCACGTGGGAGGCGAAAAAGAATAGACGTTCAAATGAACGAATTGATAAGCAAACGATCTCACCTCGGCTGTCCCACCAACACGAACGCGGCCCAATCTTTCGGATGCGGATGCTTTTTCATCGTCGCCAATTGCGCGGCTTGCAAGGCGCGGGCTTTGTTGCCATCAGCCGCCAGTTCTTCGTAGAATTTCACCATCAATTCCTGCGTCACGTCATCCGCGACGATCCACAAGCTGACGATGAGGCTGGAGGCACCGGCATATAAAAAGGCGCGGCTCAATCCGGCCACGCCATCACTCGAAATTTCGCCGAGGCCGGTTTGGCAGGCGCTGAGCACCACCAGCTCGGCATTGAGCGGCAGGCCGAAAATTTCGGCGGTGGTGAGAATGCCGTCGGTTTCCATCGTCTTGCCGGTTTTCGCCAACACCTCGAATCTCTTGACTTTCAGGCTCTATTGCAGTATCTTGTCACATGTACATGACAATTGCAGAACTGCCTGAATTCTCACGTAAAGCCAGGCAACTGCTTACCGAGGAAGAGGTTGATGAGCTAATTGAATTTCTCGCGTTTCATCCGCAAGCAGGCGTTATTATGTCGGGCACTGGTGGGGTTCGGAAACTGCGATGGGCACGAGAAGGCAAGGGCAAGAGTGGCGGAACAAGAGTCATTTATTATTTTCACAACGAAAGCATTCCAGTATTTTTGTTGACGATATACGGAAAAGGCAAGAAAGACAATTTAACCAAAGCAGAACGTAATGCGCTTGCTAAATTGGTCAAAGTTTTGGTGGAAACATATTAAGGAAAAATACGATGAACGAAGTCTATGAAAGCATAAAAAGGGGACTCGAAGAAGCCATAGCGTTCGCGCAAGGCAAGAAGAACGGCGTGAAAATTCATAAGGTTCCGATTGTCGAGGTGAAAGAACTACGTCTCAAAATCGGAGTGACCCAAAGTGAGTTCGCCACGGCGTTTGGGGTGAGCCTCGGCACGCTGCGGCGCTGGGAAAAAGGCGAACAATCTCCGCGTGGCCCGGCTTTGATGTTGTTAAATCTGCTGCAGAAAGAACCACAAGCTTTTTATAAGGCTCTCTCCAAATGAGGAGCGCAGTCGAACTTACGTCTAAAAGCATGGCGCAAAGAGCATAGCGTTTTTCGCCACGCGCTTAGCACTCTGCGCCAAGCGTGCAAGTCCGATTGCTTCACTATCTCACTTCGGCTGTCCCACTAACACAAACGCGGCCCAGTCTTTTGAGCGCGGATGTTTTTCCATCGTCGCCAGTTGCGCCGTTCGCAACGCGCGGGCTTTGTTGCCGTCGCGCGACAATTCTTCATAAAATTTCACCATCAAATCCTGTGTCACCTCGTCCGACACGCTCCACAAGCTGACGATGAGGCTGGAGGCGCCGGCGTATAGAAAGGCGCGGCTCAAGCCGGCCACGCCGTCGCTGGAGATTTCACCGAGGCCGGTTTGGCAGGCGCTGAGCACGACCAGCTCGGCATTGAGCGGCAGGCCAAAAATTTCGGCGGTGGTGAGAATGCCGTCGGTTTCCATCGTCTTGCCGGTTTTGGCCAATACTAGGCCGCAGCGCAGGGCGTCGCTCACCACATAGCCATGTGTGGCGAGATGAATGTAGTTGTGGACACTTGCGATTTGGCGAAATTCTGCTTCGGTGGCTTGCGCACGGATAAGAGGCAGGGCTTGGCGCGGCGCTGCATGCGGGATTGAAAATCCCACCTCCTTTGTGCGATTCACTTGATCCGCGATGCGCTTCACTTCTTTTTCCGCGCCGGGGAGCGGCAGCCATAAGTCATAATCCGGCATCTTCGGATTGCCCATGAGCAGAAGTTTTGAGTGCTCGCGATCTTGTTGCTCGCGACTTTTTTCGCGCGTGAATTTGAGCAAGCCCACCGACGGCGCGGTGGAAAACGTGTAACGTTGGGTCAGGTATTGGCCGCTGCTGTCCATCAAACAAGCAAACGGCAGGAGAAACAAAACGTCGTGCGGCAGGATCACCAGCGGTTGGTTGCTGTCCTTCGGCAAATAACTCCTTACTGGACGGATGAGCAGCGCGTCTAACGTTTGCAGTAAAGGAGTTCGTGCTTTCTTGCGCGAAGCTGCCGTTTTCTTATTTGGAGAAACAGACTCTTCAACTTCCAGCACTTGCCGGACCGAATCGATTAAGGCTTGAAGTTTTTCTTTTGCAATATTCTGTTTGACGGCAAAAACTTTCCCAGTTTGGTCAACTACCCAAATGACGACCCCATCGTCGAGCACGTGATACTCCAACAATGTGGCGTTGCGAGCCTCGAAC